>DAINRN010000596.1:0-2447 GCA_036741815.1 Acidobacteriota bacterium | reverse complement strand
GCTCCTGCTCCATCGCCGCCGTGTACTCGACGTTCATGATGTCCTGGAAGTGCTGGACCAGGAGGTCGGTCACCAGGAAGCCGAGCTCGGTCGGATAGAGCTTGGCCTCGCGCTTCTCCATGTACTCGCGCGCCTCGATGGTCGCGATGATGGAGGCGTAGGTGGAGGGCCGGCCGATGCCGTTCTCCTCGAGCTCCTTCACCAGGGTGGCCTCGGAGAAGCGCGGCGGGGGCATGGTGAAGTGCTGGTCGGTGTCGAGCTTCTTGAGGGTGAGGCGGTCCCCTTCGGCGAGGGGCGGCAGCTGATCGGTGGCCGTCTCCGGAGAGGTGTCGTCGGCGAGCAGCGCCGGCTCCTCCACGGCCTTGGTCGCCCGCCGCTCGTCCGGGGTCTCCTCGTACACCGCCAGGAATCCCTTGAACTTGAGGGTGGACCCCTTGGCCCGCAGGAGGTACGCGGCCGCGGTGATGTCGGCCACCGTCTCGTCGTAGACCGCCGGCTTCATCTGCGAGGCCACGAACCGGTTCCAGATCAGCTTGTAGAGCGCGTACTCGTCCTTCGAGAGGAACCGCTTGATCGACTCCGGGTCGTGGTCCAGGTACGTGGGGCGGATGGCCTCGTGCGCCTCCTGGGCCCCCGCGCGGCTCTTGTAGAAGATCGGCTTCTCGGGCAGGTGGTCGTCGCCCCAGGTGGCTGCGATGCGCTCGCGTACCGCGGAAAGGGCCTCGGCCGCGACGCGGGTGGAGTCCGTGCGCATGTAGGTGATGAGCCCGACGGATCCCTCTTCGCCCAGCTCCACGCCCTCGTAGAGCCGCTGCGCCACCTGCATGGTCTTGCGCACCGTGAAGCGCAGCTTCTTGAAGGCCTCCTGTTGCACCTTGGAGGTGATGAAGGGCGGCACCGGGTAGCGGCGCCGCTCCTTGAGCTGCACCTTGGCCACGGTGAAGGCGGCCTGCTCCAGGTCGGAGCGTACCTGCTGCGCCTCCGCGGCGTTGCCGATCTCGATGTTCTTGCCGTCCCTCTTGACCAGGTTCGCGGTGAAGGGCGGGGGGACCGCGGCCTCGAGGTGCGCGGCCACCGTCCAGTACTCCTCGGACACGAAGGCCTTGATCTCGCGCTCGCGGTCACAGATCAGCTTCAAGGCCACCGACTGCACGCGGCCGGCGGAGAGCCCGCGGCGCACCTTGTCCCAGAGGATCGGGCTCACCTTGTAGCCCACCAGCCGGTCCAGGATGCGGCGCGTCTGCTGCGCATCCACCTTCTTGGCGTCCACCTCGCCCGGGCTCTGGAAGGCCTGCTCCACCGCGCGCTTGGTGATCTCGTTGAAGACCACACGGCGGAACTTCTTCTTCGACCGCCCGCCCAGGGCCTCGGCCAGGTGCCAGCAGATGGCCTCGCCCTCGCGGTCGGGGTCGGCCGCGAGATAGACCGCCTCGGCATCCTTGGCCGCGGCCTTCAGCTCGTCGAGGACCTTCTTGCGGGCGGGCAGGATCTCGTATTCGGCCGCGAAGCCCTTCTTCACGTCCACGCCCAGCCGCTTCTTGGGCAGGTCCCGGACGTGGCCCATGGAGGCCTTCACCTCGAAGTCGCGGCCCAGGTACTTGTTGATGGTCTTCGCCTTGGCGGGCGACTCGACGATGACGAGGTTCTTGGCCACAGCGCCTTTCGTTAGGCTCTCACGAAGAGGGCCCCGGGCAGCCGGCGCACCTTGTCCGCGAGTTCCAGTTCCGTCAGACGGACGAGGAGCGCGGGCGTTTCAAGGCCGCTCTTCCGGCCCAGCTCCTCGAGGCTCGAAGGGACGCCCTCCCGCAGCGCCCGCAGGACATCGTCGCCCGACCCGGTGTCCGGCGCAACCGCGAGGTCGAGGCCCACCTCCCGGGCCACGTCTTCGCCGCCGCGCACCAGCGCGGCGCCGTCGCGGATGAGCTGGTTGCAGCCCGCGCAGGCGGGCTGGCTCGGATGCCCGGGGACGGCCATGACCTCACGGCCCTCCTCGAGGGCCGCCCGGGCGGTGACCAGCGCCCCGCTCTTCTCGGCCGCCTCCACCACCACCACCGCGCGCGACCAGCCGGCGATCACGCGGTTGCGTCGGGGGAAGTTGGCGGGGTAGGGGACGGCGCCGAGCGGAAACTCCGAGACGAGGGCGCCTCTCTCGGTGATGCTGGCAGCGAGCGCGGCGTTCTCGGGCGGGTAGACGCGGTCCAGCCCCGATCCCAGCACCGCCACCGTACGGCCAGAGGCGTCGAGCGCGCCCCGGTGCGCGGCGGTGTCGATGCCGCGCGCGAGGCCGGAGACGATGGTGACCCCCGCCGCCGCGAGCTCGCGGCCCATGCAACGGGCGAGCGCCCTTCCCTGGGCGGTGGCGGCGCGGGATCCCACCATGGCCACGCTCCTCGTCCCCTCGTCGGCCTGCAGCCGTCCCCGCACGTAGAGGACGGGCGGAGGATCGA
>DAINRN010000595.1:0-2453 GCA_036741815.1 Acidobacteriota bacterium | reverse complement strand
CCCCGCCACCGCCACCCAGATCGAGGTGGTGCGCGGGCCGGCGACCCTGCTCTACGGCTCGAGCGCCATCGGCGGCGTCGTGAACCTCGTCTCCGACGAGATCGTGACCCGGCCCCAGGACAAGGTCCACGGCGCTTTCACGCTCCAGGGCGCCACCGCCGACGAGAACGCCGGCATCGCCGGCAACCTCAGCGGCGGAAACCGCGGGTTCGCCTACCGCGTGAACGGCTCCGCCCAGCGCACGGACGACTACGAAACGCCGGAGGGCAACGTCCCCAACAGCCAGTCGAACTCCAAGTCCGGCGGGGCCTCGATCTCCGCGACCGGTGACGACGGGTACCTCGGCGCCTCCTACCAGTACGTCGATACCCGCTACGGCGTCCCGTTCGTCGAAGAGGGCGGCACCACGCTCCATCCCCGGCGCCACAGGGTGGACCTCCGCGGCGAGAAGCGGAACATGGACGGCTTCCTGAGCGGGGTCAAGTTCCTGGGCGGCTTCCGCGACTACAAGCACGACGAGATCGAGGCCTCGGGGGAGATCGCCACGACCTTCACGAACAAGATGACGGAGGGCAACCTCTACCTGAACCACCGCGCGTACGGCCCGCTCACGGGCACCTTCGGCGCGCGCGCCGAGCATCGCGACTACAACACGGTCGGCGAGGAGGCGCTCGCTCCCCCCACCACGCAGAACACCTACGCCGGCTTCCTGTACGAGGAGCTGACCTGGCGGCACGTCTCCCTCCAGTTCGGCGGGCGTCTCGAGCACACCTCCTTCGACACGGACGGCACGGTCGTCGAGCGGCCGGAGCTTCCCGACCGTGACTTCACCAACTTCTCGGGCTCGGTCGGCGTCCTGGGCTACCTGCGCGACGACCTGACGCTGGCCTTGAACCTGGCGCGGGCCGTCCGCAACCCCAGCCTGGAGGAGCTGTACAACTTCGGGGCCCACGTCGGCAACTTCGCGTTCGAGGTCGGAGACCCGACGCTGCCCACCGAGGTGGCCAACGGCGCCGACCTCTCGCTCCGCTACCGCGGCGAGCGCTTCGAGGGCCAGGCCACTGTGTTCATCAACGTCATCGACAAGTTCATCTTCCCCTTCCAGACTGGCGAGGTGGAGGAGGACCTGCCCGTGGTGAACTTCATTTCCGCGGACAGCAAGCTCACGGGCTTCGAGGCGCACCTCGACGCCGGCCTCACCAAGGGGCTCTGGCTCGTGCTGGGCGGCGACGCCGTGCGCGGCGAGCTGCGCGACGGCGGAGGCCCGCTCCCGCGCATCCCCCCCTACCGGCTCTGGGCCGGCCTGCGCTTCGAGCACAAGGGGACCCATCTGGAGGGCGAAGTCAAGAACGTGGGCGAGCAGACCCGCGTCTACGGAGCAGAGACGCCCACCGACGGCTACACGGTCGTCAATGGCCACGGCTCGTACCAGATCACCTCCGGCCGGACCGTGCACACGGTGACGCTCCGCGTGGACAACATCGGCGACGAGCTCTACCGCAACCACCTCTCCTACATCAAGGACCTGACGCCGGAGATGGGCCGCTCCGTCAAGCTCGTGTACGGCGTTCGTTTCTAAAGTGGCGGGGGGGCGGCGGCGGTGGCCGCCCCCTTCATCGCTCGCTGTTCCAGGCCAGTGGTAGACTCGCGGCCCCGAGGTCCTCATGCTCCTTCGCGCGCCCGCATCGCCGGAGAAGGACGTCGATCTCCGCCGCACCTACGACGCCGTGATCGTGGGATCCGGGGCGGCGGGCGGCATGGCCGCCCACGTTCTGACCTCCCACGGCCTGGACGTGCTCCTCCTCGAGGCCGGCAAGAAGCTGGACATCGAGAGCGAGCTCAAGTCGATGGAGTGGCCCTACGACCACCCGCGGCGCGGGGACAAGCCCTACACCTCGCACGCGCTGCGCAACGAGTACACGATCCGCCAGCCGCCCTACGCGCAGGGCCCGCCCTGGAAGACGACGTACTCGTACATCCAGGGCGGGCACGGATCGGACTACGGCAAGAACATCCTGGTGAACGAGCAGGACCATCCCTACACGGGGACGCCCTACGCGTGGGTGCGCGCCCGCGTCCTGGGAGGCAAGACGAACATCTGGGGGCGCCTGGCCCTGCGCCTCTCCGACTACGACTTCAAGGCCAGGACCCGCGACGGTTACGGCGACGACTGGCCCATCTCCTACGCAGACATCGAGCCCTACTACGACAAGGTCGACCTCTACCTCGGCATCTCCGGCCATCCCGAAGGGCTCGCCCACCTGCCCGACAGCCGGTTCCAGCGTTCCACGCGACTCAACACGGCCGAGGTGCGGCTGCGCCAGTCGCTGGCCCGCTCCGGGCGCGTGCTCACGCCGTATCGCGCGGGCGTGACCACCGACGGGCTCAAGCACAACAAGTACCGCAGCCGCTGCTTCGGGCGGGGCGCCTGCGGGCGCCGCTCGGGCGGCTGC
>DAINRN010000594.1:0-2461 GCA_036741815.1 Acidobacteriota bacterium | reverse complement strand
CGTACGCGACGGTGGCGCTGGCCGAGGCGCTGGAGCGCTGGAACAAGCCCGCGAAGTTCCTCCTCTACACGAACCACGCGGACCGCAACCTCTACCCCTACGGTCCCGCAGGGACCACGGTGTCCCTGCCGCCCACGGCCCTGTCCCTGCCGACGTGGGCCACGGACGGGGAGCTGCCGGTTCAGGGCGTGTACTCCCATCCGGTGGGGGTGGACCTGCAGAAGCGGAAGCTGTACGCCCTGGAGTCCATGCACGACCTGCGGCTGGCGCCCGTCGAGCAGGCCTGCGACCCCTCGGCGCCCCGGCGCCCCGACTATCCGCGCGTCGCCGCGGTGGACTACTTCCGGCGCGGCCCCCGCCCCGACGAGGTCTTCTTCGTGACGGACCGTGCCGGAGTGCTCGAGACGGCGCGGTCGTTCCTGGCCGGGGACATGCCGGCGGCCACGCCGGCTCGGCCGTAAGCCGGCCAGCCTAGGATCCGACCTCTGCCCGGCGCCACAAGAGATAGACGGGCAGGCCGGACAGCGCGATGAGGTAGCCCGTACCCGTGGTCGTCGGCGCGAGGTAGGCGAGATCCAGCGCGAGCAGCGCCGCGAGGCCGATATAGAAGGCGGGTGTGAACGGGTAGCCGATGACGCGAAAGGGCCGGTCCGCGAGGGGCGCTTTGAGCCGGAGGACCACCACCGCCCCGGCCAACAGGCTGTAGAAGACGAGGTCGGCGGAGATGATGTACTCCAGCAGCTGCGTGTACACGTTCCCGTACACGACCGCGCCCGTCGCCGGGTCCGTGGTCACGGTGCGCGGCAGGGTGAGAAGCGTCGCCCAGGCGCCCTGCGCGACGAGCGCCACCGCCGGCACCCGACGGCCGTTGAGCCGTCCCGCGGACGCGAAGAAGAGGCGGTCGGAGGCCATGGCGTAGAAGACCCTCGCGCCGGCGAGGATCAGCCCGTTGTTGCAGCTGAACGTCGACACCATGATGGCGGCCGCCATGACCACCGCGCCGGGAGCGCCGAGCAGCGCCTCCATCATCGCCGTCCCCACCCGGTTCTGGGGCGCGTGCTGGATCGCCGGCAGCGGCAGCGTCACGATGTACGCGATGTTCGCGAGAAGGTACAGGACCATGACGATCAGCGTGCCCGTGATGAGCGCACGGGGCAGGGTGCGCCGGGGCTCGCGCACCTCGCCCCCCGTGAACGTGAGGCTGTTCCATCCGGACTGCGAGAACAAGGGGCCGACGACCGCCTGTCCCAGCAGCATGGCCAGGGCCAACGAGCCGGTGAGCGCGAAGCCGGGGCGCGCTTGCTGGGGCGTCCAGCCGTTGGCCCAGGGATCCCACCAGTGGGCGGCGAACGCGGCGCTGTCCCGGTTCCATCCGAGCGAGAGGCCGAGCGCGATGAGCCCGAGGAATGCCGCCGTCTTGACGGCCGTCAGCGAATTCTGGATCCGCTTGCCCGTCTGGAGCCCCCGGACGTTGGCGACGGTCAGCACGACGATGGAGGCGATGGCCACGAGCTGCTGGGAGGAGAGGCTGATCGCATAGCGTCCGAGAACGATCGGTCGTACGAGGTCGTTCGTGGGCGAGACCCACTCGACGAGGACGCCGGTGAAGCTGGCGAAGGCGACGGCCACCGCCGCGATCTTCCCGGTCTGGAGCACGACGAAGAGCGTCCAGCCGAACAGGAAGGCCACCGCCGGTCCGTAGGCTTCGCGCAGGAAGACGTACTGGCCGCCGGCGCGCGGCATCATGGCGCTGAGCTCGGCGCCGCACTGGGCGCCCGCCAGCGTCATGATGCCCGCCACGCCCCACGCGCAGAGCAGCCAGCCTGGCGCTCCGACCAGGCGCGCGGACTCGGCGGAGACGATGAAGATGCCCGAACCGATCAGGATCCCTACGACGAGGGCGGTGGCGTCGAGCTGCCCGAGCCCGCGGTCGAGCGCAGGCGGGGAGGGCGGCGTGGCGGGTGAGCTCAATCGCCCGTGAGGTACGTGTAGCCCTCGAGGCTCTCTTCGTAGCGGCGCATGAGGCGGCCGGACTCGGCGGGAGTGATGCGCTTCTCGCGCAGGGCCACCTCCATGGAACGCCGCACGCGCGAGATCAGGTCGTCCTTGGAGTACTGGACGTAGGCCAGCACCTCGGCCACCGAGTCTCCCTCCACCACGTGCTCGACGCGGTAGTCGTCGCCGTCGAGCCGGACGTGGACGGCGTCCGTGTCCCCGAAGAGGTTGTGCAGGTCTTCGAGGATCTCCTGGTAGGCGCCCACCAGGAACGTCCCGATGTAGTAGGGCTCGCCGTTCAGCGGGTGCAGCTCCAGGAAGTGCTTCACGTCCCGCAGGTCGATGAACTGGTCCATCTTGCCGTCGCTGTCGCAGGTGAGGTCGGCCAGGATGGCCCGCCGCGTCGGCTTGGTGTTCAGCCGCTGGATGGGCATGGTGGGGAAGAGCTGGCGCACCGCCCAGTGGT
>DAINRN010000593.1:943-2476 GCA_036741815.1 Acidobacteriota bacterium | reverse complement strand
CGGGCACATCCGCAACAGCAACGGCTACGCGCTCCTGGCCCAGGCGCGCTGGGCCGGAGCGGAGGCGCGCTCGTTGGGCATCGTCCCCGACCAGGCGGACCGCATCGCGGAGGCGGTGCGGGCAGGGTTCGAGTCGGACGTCCTCATCGTCTCCGGCGGCGTCTCGGAGGGCGCCTACGACCTCGTCGAGGACGTCCTGTCCCGCTTCGACGTGGGCCTGCTGTTCACGAAGGTCGCGATCAAGCCGGGGGCCCCGCTGGTCTTCGGCCGCCGCGGGGACCGGCTCGTCTTCGGCCTGCCGGGCAACCCCGTGTCGGCCCAGGTCACCTTCGACGTCTTCGTGCGGGCCGCGCTGCTGCGCATGCAGGGCGCGCGCGCCGTGTCCCGGCCCAGGGTGGAGGTGGAGCTGCTCGAGGCCGTGCGCAACAAGTCCGGACGCCAGGCGCACCTGCCCGCCCGGATCCGCTTCGAGGGCGGGCGCTTCGTGGCCCGTCCCGTCGCCTCCGCGGGGTCCGCCGACATCGTGGCCCACGCGCGCGCCAACGCGCTCGTGGTGCTGGAGGCCGCCCGCGTGCGGGCGGAGGCGGGGGAGCGGGCGCCCGCCCTGCTCCTGGGCAACTTCCTGGAGCGCGACGGCTCCGCCTAGGTCCGGCTACCCACGCCCCGCAAGCCGACGCCGACGCGCACACTGTCGCACCTCGACGCGGAAGGGGCCGCGCGCATGGTGGACGTCTCCGCCAAGCCGGTCACCGCCCGGGAGGCGGTGGCCCGGGGGCGCATCCGCGTCTCAGCCGCGGCCATGCGCCTGGCGCGGTCGGGCCGGCTCCGCAAGGGCGGCGTGGCGGAGGTGGCGCGGCTGGCCGGGATCCTGGCCGCCAAGCGCACCGCCGATGCCATCCCCATGTGCCACCCGCTGCCGCTGACGCACGTGGCGGTGGACGTGGTGCCGCGGCGGGACGGCTTCTCCATCGAGGCGCGCGTCCGTACGGTGGCGCGCACGGGCGCCGAGATGGAGGCGCTGCACGCCGTGGCGGTGGCGGCCCTCACCGTATACGACATGGTCAAGGCCGCGGACGCGGCCATGACCATCGGCGACATCCGCCTGGTGCGCAAGACGGGCGGCAGCAGCGGCCGCGCGAGCCGCCGCTGAACGGACGCCTCCGCTTAAGATCGGGACCATGAAGATCGACATCGGCGGAGCCGTCCTCCTCGTGACGTGCCTGGCCGCGTGCGTCCCCGCCATGGCGGCGGTCGTGAAGGCGGGCCAGGTCGCCGACCTCGTCCTCCAGGGCGGCGTGGTGATCACCCTGGACGACGCGCGGCCGCGCGCCGAGGCGGTGGCCGTGAGCGGGGGCCGTATCATCGCCGTGGGCAGCGCCGCGGAGATGAAGCCGCTCCTCGGCCCCCGCACGCGCGTGATCGATCTCGCCGGCCGCACCGTCGTGCCCGGTCTCACCGACGCCCATGTCCACGTGGAAGGCCTGGGCACGGCGCTGGAGAGGCTGGACCTCGTCGGCGCCACGAGCCTGGAGG
>DAINRN010000593.1:0-933 GCA_036741815.1 Acidobacteriota bacterium | reverse complement strand
GGGCGCGTGGCGGCGGCCGCTTCGAAGCTGCCCGCCGGCGAGTGGCTGCTCGGCCGCGGCTGGGACCAGAACGACTGGCCGGGGCAGCGGTTCCCCACTGCGGCGGAGCTGGACCGCGCGGCCGGCGACCGGCCCGTTTACCTCGTGCGGATCGACGGGCACGCGGCGTGGGCGAGCTCCGCGGCCCTGAAGCGCGCGTCGATCTCCGCCGGGACCGCGGACCCCGAGGGCGGGCGGATCCTCCGCGACGCCGGGGGCGCCCCTTCCGGGGTCCTCGTGGACAAGGCAATGGCGCTCGTCTCCACGCTCGTCCCGGATCCGCCGCGGGACGTGCGCAAGCGCCGGCTGGCCGCGGGGCTTGCGGCCTGCGCCCGCGCCGGCCTCACGTCCGTGCACGACGCCGGCGTGCCCCTCTCCACCGTCGAGCTCTACAAGGAGCTGCTGGCCGAAGGCGCGCTGGCCACCCGCGTTTACGTGATGCTCAGGGCCGAGGAGTTCCTGGCCGGCGGCTCGTCGCTCCGGCCCGAGACCGGCCTCGGCGACGGCCGCCTCACCGTGCGCGCGGTCAAGGTCGTGGCGGACGGGGCGTTGGGATCCCGCGGCGCGCTGCTGCTCCAGCCGTACTCCGACGAGCCCGGCACGCGCGGCCTGGCCACGATCGCGCCGGAGACGTTGCGCACGGTGGTGCAGCGCGCGCTGGCCCAGGGCTTCCAGGTCGCCACCCACGCCATCGGCGACGCCGCCAACCGCATGGTCCTCGACGCCTACGAGGCCGCGTTCGGGGCCGGAGGCGGGGCGCGCCACCGCTTCCGCATCGAGCACGCCCAGGTCCTCACGCCCGCGGACGTCCCGCGCTTCAAGGTCCTGGGCGTGATTCCCTCCATGCAGCCCACGCACTGCACGAGCGACATGTACTGGGCGGAGGACCGTCTG
>DAINRN010000592.1:0-2488 GCA_036741815.1 Acidobacteriota bacterium | reverse complement strand
CGGGCTGCTGCCAGAAGGCCGCCCCCACGAGGACTCCGAGCGCGAGATAGGAGGCGCGGGCCTCGAACCCGCGGCGGTCGTCGTCGAGCACGCGCGCCAGGACCGCCAGCGCCACGCCACCCAGGGCGAGGACGTCCACGTACTGGCCCACGCAGTTGAGCGAGAAGACGGTCAGGAAGCGCGGCCCCAGGGCCAGGTAGAGGCCGGTGGCCACCGCGGCGGGACGCCCGGCCACGCGCCGAGCCACGGCCATGGCGGACGCTGTGAAGACGAGATACAGGATGAGGCTGGCCGCCGTCATGAGGAACGAGAGGTCGCGGGCGCCGGTGGCGAGGGCGACGAGCGCCGCGACGTGGCTCTTCAGCGTCCCCTGGTAGTTCGCGCCTTCGGTGAAGACGGGCGCCGGCCGCACGCCCTGGAGCAGGTGCAGCGTGACGAACGCGCCGTAGGCGCCGTCCCGGTTTACCCATCCCCAGGGGTGGAGGAGCGCCGGGAGTCGATAGGCGACCGCGGCCCCGAGGCACGCGAGCGTGTCCATGCGGGGCGCCCGCACCTTCGGACGGCGGGCCCCGCCGCCCGTCCAGATGCGAACGGCGAGAGCGGCCGCCAGGCCCGCCAGGGCCGCCGCGGGCGGAACGGCCGGCGGGGTCGAGGCGAACCAGGTGGTGAGCGTGAGGACGGCGAACGCCACCGCCGCGCCCTCGAGCGCGAGGAACAGCACCCGCGGCATGGAGCTAACGGATCGACTTGAGCTGCTCGAGGAGCGACTCCGTCGTGGAGGGGCCCTTGAGGATCGAGGCCGCGCGCGCGATCTGGCTGATGGCCTCGTCCACGGCCTCCAGTCCCGCGCCCCGCTCGATCTCGTAGCGGGCCTTCTGGTAGTGCTTGTTGACCACGCTCTCCCCGACCGCGCCCAGAAGCGTGTTCGACACGTCCCGGACGCGATCCAGCCGGCCGAGGGCTTCGGGGCTCGTGGGCGGGGGTGCGGCGGCGTGCGGCGGCGGGGCGGCCGGCGCCTGCGCCGGGGCATTAGGTGGCGCGTGGGCGGTGTTCCCCGGATTGTGGGTGGGCGCGGCGGGGGCCGCCGCGCGCGGGGCGGGGCGCGCCACGGCCTCGGGGGCCGGCTCGCGCAGCCGGATGAGGCCGGTGGCGATGAGCCCGTACAGGATCTTGGCGACGTCGAACACGGAGAGCCGGCCGCTGGCGGCGATGGTCTTGATGCTCCGCTGCCCGTCGATCTTGGAGAGGATCATCCACTCGCTGGTGTTGAGGTTGATCTGCCCCTCGCGGCTCTCCTGGACCACGAACTCGGGCACCATGTCGACGGAGGGGATCTTCTTGGACAGCACCCGCCACTCGTCCAGCCGCCGCGCCGCCTCCATGAGCAGGTTGGTGTTGCTCTTGGAGATCGTGCGGAGCTCGGTGGCGATCCCGGGCTCGAACTTGAAGTCCCCCTGGCTCCAGATGGCGAGGGTGTAGACCGCCTCCTCGCCCACCGCGTCCTCCAGCTGGGCGTGGACGATCTTGCCGTCGTTGAGGAAGATCTGGCCCCTGAGGGGTCCGTCCGTCAGGTGGAAGACCCCGGTCTTCCCGCTGACGCTTATGAGTTGGATGATGTCAGGAAGGTGAAGCTCAGTGAGCGAACCCTGGAAGGCCATGAGCCCTGGTCTTAACCCTCGTGACTGCTTTCAATTGCGGGTCGAGGCTAACAGGGGCGCCGGGGAGTGTCAAGGACGCGCCGGCTCCGGCTTGGGAACCGGGACCTCGACCTCCTTCGCCGCGCGCCGCTCGCGGTCGCGGTCGCGGGGAAGCGGGATGTTGTGCCGCTTGATCATCTCGTTCAGGGTGGTGGGCTTGAGGCCGAGCAGGCGGGCGGCCTCCTTCTGGACCCCGCCCGTGGACTCCAGCGTGGTCTCGATGAGCCGCCGCTCGAAGCTGCCCACCACGTCCTTGAGGCTGATGCCCTCCGGGGGGACGGTCATGTTGGGGACGTGGAAGCTGGGGGCCGTCCGCACGTGGTCGGGGATGAGCTCGCGGCCGATGCGCGGCCCCGTGGTGAGCACCACCCCGCGCTCGATGACGTTCTCCAGCTCCCGCACGTTCCCCGGCCAGTCGTAGTCCATGAGGGCCTGCATCGCCTCCGGGCTCACGCCCGCAACCGGCTTGTCGTTCTCGCGCGCGTACTTCGTCACGAAGTGGTTGACGAGCGCGGGGACGTCCTCCTTGCGGTGGCGCAGAGGCGGGAGCTGCACGGCGATGACGTTCAGCCGGTAGAAGAGGTCCTCGCGGAAGCGGCCGTCCTCCACGGCACGCCGGAGGTCGATGTTGGTGGCGGCCACGATGCGCACGTCCACGTGGATCACGTCCAACCCGCCCAGGCGCATGAACTCGCGCTCCTGCATCACGCGCAGGAGCTTGGCCTGGGTCTCGACGGGGATGTTGCCGATCTCGTCGAAGAAGAGCGTGCCCTTGTCCGCCAGCTCGAAGA
>DAINRN010000591.1:0-2506 GCA_036741815.1 Acidobacteriota bacterium | reverse complement strand
GACAACAAGGAAGGCTGGGACAACATCGACATCTTCGGCTGGATGGGCTACCCGATGCAGATCAAGGTGGACTTCCTCTGCCGCGACTCCATCCTGGCCGCGCCCATCGTCCTCGACCTCGCCATCTTCTTCGACCTGGCCGCGCGCGCCGGCATGAGCGGGATCCAGGAGTGGCTCTCCTTCTACTTCAAGAGCCCCATGACCGCCCCGGGGCTGTACCCCGAGCACGACCTCTTCATCCAGCTCATGAAGCTGAAGAACACCCTGCGCCACCTGCGGGGCGAGGACCTGATCACCCATCTGGGCCTGGAGTACTACGATTAGGCGGCCGGCGCCGCGCCGGCTCCGAGGAGGACCACGATGGACACCCTGGCCGTCGGCGTCCGACTGAAGGAGATCGGCACCAAGGAGACGGTCTACACCAACTGCGCGGTGCTCCACTCGGACGCCATCGGCCTCGTCTTCGAGGTGCAGCGCACGGTGTCGGAGGGCGGGACCATCGAGACCGTGGTGAGCCAGTACCTGGTGCCGTGGGTGAACATCAACTACGTCCTCGTCATGGAGGAGACGACCTGACGGCTCCGGGCGCGGCGGCCGCACCATCGAAGCCTTCCTGACGGCCGTCCACGTGGGCGCGGTCCTGGCCTGGGTGGCCGCGGCGCTGGGCGCGCAGCTGGTCCTCTCCCGCGCGCGCCGGACCGGGCGCCGCGCGGAAGACGAGCTCCTGGCCCGCCGCCGCCTGCGGCCGGCGCTCGTCGCGGAGCACGCCGCGCTGGCGCTCGTCCTGCTGTCGGGCATGGCGCTCCTCCTCCATCACCGCTGGGGGCTCGGCCAGGCGCGCTGGCTCGCGGTCAAGCTGGGGCTCGTGGCATTCCTGGTCGTCCCTCTCGAGTCCTTTCACGCCTACGTCTGTCACGCCTGGCTGGCCCGCGGCCTCCGCCAGACGCAGGCTCCGCCTTTCTCGAGGGACCTCGAACGCGCCGTCGGGATGGACGACATGATCCGCGTCATCGCGGTCCCCCTCCTGGGTCTGGGCCTTCCCCTCCTCCTCTGGCTGTCGCTGGCGAAGCCGTTCTGAGCGCGGTGTGAGCCACGTCACCCGCTCGCATGGCACGGGCTGCTAGGGTGCCGGCGGCACCGGGCCGAGCATCGCGCAGCTAGGGCCGTTTAGGGTTACTATCCCGTCCGGAGTCGCCCCGGACGGCCGTGGGGCGAAAGCGATGATGGCCCAGGGTTACAAGCTTCGCCTCGGCGACGGCACCACCTTCGCCGTCGATGAGAAGGGCCTGCATACGTGGCTGGAAGGCAGGCTCATGGACGAGAGCGCCCGCATCCAGCCCCAAGGCACCACACACTGGCTGACGGTCCGGCAGCTCCAGGCCTTCGAGCGGGAGGCTGCGGAGCGCGAGGCCGTCGGCCGCCGCGTGGCCGAGAGGCAGGCCGAGGCCGCGCGCCGCGCCGCCGAGGAGCAAAAGGCCGAGGAGGAGCGCAAGGCCGCCGACGAGGCCGCGGCCCGCGACCGCCTGGCCGAGCAGGAGCGGGTGGCGCAAGAGGCCGAGGTCGTGCGCCGCGCGGACGCGGAGGTCGCCGCGGCGGAGCAGGCGGAGGCGGAGCGCCGCGCCGCGGAAGAGCGCGCGGAGGCGGAGAGCATGGCCGCCGCGGAGAACAAGGCAGCGGCCGCGGCGAAGAAGCGCGCGGCGGCGGAGAGGAAGACCGCCGCCGAGAAGAAAGGGGCCGCAGAGAAAAAGGCCGCTGCCGAGATGAAGGCTGCCGCCGAGAAAAAGGCGGCCGCGGAGAGGATAGCCGAGGAGGAGCGGAGGGCCGAGGCCGAGCGCAGGGCGGCGGAGGAACGCCAGGCAGCGGAAGAGCGCGCCCGAACCGAGGCGGAGGAGAAGGCCGAGGCCGCGAAGAGCGCGGCAGCGGCAGCGGCGGCGGAGAAGGCGGCCGCAGAGAAGAAGGCCGCGGCCGAGCGCAAAGCCGCGGAGGAACGCAGGGCCGCAGAGGAGCGCGCCGCCCGCGAGCGTGAGGCCGAGGAACGCAGGACCGACGAGGAGCGCGCCGCCCGCGAGCGTGAGGCCGAGGAGCGCAGGGCCGAGGCAGAGCGGAAGGTCGCCGCGGCCCGCACGGAGGCGGAGAGGCAGGCGGCCGAGGAACGAGCCGCGCGCGAGCGCGAGGTGGCCGAAGAGCAGGCCGCGCGTGAGCGCTTGTTCGAGGAGCAGGAGCGGGCGGCCGAGCGCCGCGCCGCGGAAGAGCGGGCGGAACGGGAACGGCTCGCGGCCGCCGCGGACAGGAGCCGTTCGCTGGCCGGTTTCGACGATCTGAGCCGTCCGGTGGAGACCGAGAGCGGCCTCGAGCCGCTCGCCAGCGGCGAGTCGGGTCAGATCTACGAGATGGAGTCCCAGCTCAAGCGGATCCCCATGGCGCCCGCGAGCGCGGTCCGCGTCCGTGAGGTGCCATGGGACAGCCGGGCCGCGGTGTCGGAGTTCGAGTCCCGGGTGGTGTGGAT
>DAINRN010000590.1:0-2509 GCA_036741815.1 Acidobacteriota bacterium | reverse complement strand
AAGCCACGATGCAAGACGTCTCTTCATTTCCGCGACAACCCTCCCTTTCATCTCTTCGGGGGTTCGCAACGCCAGGACAGTCCTGAAGAACGCGCTCCGACCCAGCAGGAAAGCATAAGGACATGGCGCCGTCGGCACATTGACCGGATCGGTCGGAATCATTGACAAATCCGGACAGGGGCGGCCATCCTAGGACTCCGTGCGGCCCGCACCAGGAGAGACGCGCGCGCAGAGCGCCCCACCGACGGTCTCCGCCCGGATGCTTCGCATCTGCGCCGAGGCCCTGGAACGCAAGGGGATCGACGTGGCGTCGTTCCTGAAGGGCCTGTCCGTCGAGCGGTCCGCTCTCGACGACGTGGACGGGCGCCTCCCCATCGACGTGGACCTGGCCCTCTGGGGCGCGGCCCCCCTGCTCAGCGGCGACGAGCACTTCGGGCTGCACGCCGGCGAGGAGATGCGGCCGGCGGCGCTCGACGTCCTGGGCTACAGCCTGGCCTCGAGCGGCAGCGTGGGCGAGGCCTTCCGGCGCCTGGTGAGATACAACCGCGTGCTGCACGACGCCGCGTATCTGGATCTCGTCCCGGGGCCGGAGGAGGCGCTGATCGAATTCTCCCTCACCCCCGAGGGCACCCCGAGGCAGCAGGCCGAGTTCTCCTTCACCGTCTTCCTCTCGTTCTGCCGCTACGCCACGGGCGTGGACGTGACGCCGCTGCGCGTGGAGTTCTCCCACCACGCCCCCGCGGACACCTCGGAGCACAAGCGGATCTTCCGCGCGCCCCTCGTCTTCGAGAGGGCCCGGAACGCGCTCGCGCTCCCGGCCCCCGTGCTGGAGCTGCCCCTCCTGGGCGCCAACCCGGGGCTGTCCGCGGTCCTCGAGCGGCAGCTCGAGGACCTCCTCGCCGATCTACCTTCGGGGGAAACGGTGCTGGCCCGGGTCAAGCGCCTCATCGCCGCCGAGCTGTGCGGGGGCGAGCCCACGGCCGAGGTCGTGGCCCGCAGGATGCGGGCGACGCCCCGGACCCTCCACCGCTGGCTGAGCGCGGAGGGGACGTCCTACCGCGAGCTCCTGAACGGGCTCCGCCGCGACCTGGCCCTCCGCTACCTGGCGCAGGACCGCCTGGCCATCGGCGAGGCCGCGTACCTGCTCGGCTTCTCCGACACGAGCGCGTTCCATCGCTCGTTCAAGCGCTGGACGGGGCAGACGCCGGCGCAGTACCGGACGAGCGGCTCCTCGCGCTGACCGCCGGTCAGAGCGCGGAAGCCGCGCCCGGGTCCAGCAGCACATCCATGTCCGGGTGGCTGGAGAGGAAGGAGCATGGCCAGCCGGGATCCTCGGGCCCACGCACCAGGGCCCGGACCGCGGTGGCCTTGGCCGTGCCCGTGGCCAGGACGAGCAGGGCGCGCGCGTCGCGGATGGTGCCGATCCCCATGGTGAGGGCCCGCAGCGGCCACGACTCCGGCGGGACGGCGAGCGAGGCGGCCAGCCCGTCCGGCAGCCGCGTCACGTGCGTGGCCAGCGTGACGGGGCCCGGCATGTTGTAGCCCACGTGGCCGTCCCCGCCCACGCCCAGGATGGCGAGATCGAGGCCGCCCGCCCCTGCGAGGGCCGCCTCGTAGCGGCGGCACTCGGCCTCGAGGTCGGGGGCGCCGCCGTCCGGGATGTCGCAGCGCTCGCGCTTCAGCCCCGTCCGCCCCCACGCGTGGCGCTCCATGTAGGAGCGGAAGGTCCGCGGGTCGCCCGGAGGCAGCACGAGCTCGTCCAGGTTGAAGCCGCGCGCGCCCGACAGGTCCACCGCCCCCTTTTCGTGGCGCGAGGCCAGCGCGTCGTAGAGCGGGATGGGCGTGCGACCCGTGGGCAGGGCCAGGACGGCGGCGGGCCGCGCCGCCACCGCGGAGGCCACGGCGTCCGCCGCCGCGCCCGCGACCGCCTCGGCGGTGTCGAGGACGCGGATCCTCAAAGGCCGGCGAAGGTGACGAGGTGGATGCCGGCGGCCTGGACGACCTGCCGCACCTCGCGGTTGGTGAGGACCTCCAGCTCGCGCGTACGCGGCTCGGCGTAGCCGCTGCTGCCCCGCAGCTCCTCGTCCACCACCGCGGGGTGGCACATCAGCTCCGTGGTGCCCGGCTGGAGGTCGCCCAGGATGCGGACCAGCCCCTCGAGCGTGACGCCCTTGTCGTAGAACTCCTCCACGAAGTGGTCTGTGGTGCGGATCCCCTCCCGGGCGAGCCGCTCCCGGACCGCGGACGAGTTGTTGCGGACGGGCAGGCCCGTCTCCCAGGACAGCGTGCAGAGCGCGTCCAGCACCGCGGGGCTCTCGCGGTGCGAGTGGTGGTGGCTGTCCATGTGCGTCGGATCGCGGCCCATGAGCTCGCGGAACCGGCGGAGCTGGGCCCGCGCCTCGGCCAGGACCTCCGCGGGGTCCGCGTCGCCGAGGTCGGCCGGCTTGGGCGGGAGCCGGCCCTGGGAGTCCACGAGCGTGCGTATCTGCTCGGGCGGGAGGGCGGGCGG
>DAINRN010000589.1:632-2523 GCA_036741815.1 Acidobacteriota bacterium | reverse complement strand
TAGGCGTCGAGGGCGATGTCCTGGGTCGCCGCCGCCAGGCCCATGGCCAGCGACAGCGAACCGATCACCCAGACCGCCTCCGGCTGGTCGGACACGGCTGCAAGCCAGAGGCCGAGGCCGAAGAGGGCCACCTGCGCGATGAAGATCCACCCGCGCTTGCGGCCCATGAACGGAGGAGGGTAGCGGTCCATCAGCGGCGACCAGAGGAACTTGAAGGTCCACGGCGCCTGCGCGAGCGTGAAGAGGCCCACGACCTTGATGTCCACGCCAGCCTGGGTCATCCAGGTGGGGATGGCGATCCAGACCAGGCCCAGGGGCAGGCCCGAGGCGAAGGACTGCAGCGCCACGGAGGCCAGGCGCCAGCTCTTGAACATGAGCGCGACGCTCTGCCAGGTGCCCAGGCGCGCCGGCGGCGCGGCTTTGTGCGCGGCGCCCGCGGCGCCGGCCTGATCAGGCTTGGCCGCCGCTTCCTCGGTCGTGCTGGGCGGAGTCTTCGGAGTGCCGGTCACGGTCAAGTCCAGGATAAACCCGGCCGCCGGCCGGCCTTCTTTGTATCCTTGTGAAAGCTGGTGGTGAGAAGATGGCGGGAAGGAACGGAGATTCGGAAGGAACGGCAATGAGATCCGTGATCGTCCAGAAGTACGGGGGCTCCTCCGTCTCCGACGTCGCGCGCATCAAGAAGGTCGCGGACCGCGTGGCCGCCGCCAAGGCCGCTGGCAAGGACGTCGTGGTGGTGGTCTCGGCCATGGGCGACACCACCGACGACCTCCTGAAGCTGGCCGCGCAGGTCACGGACAGCCCCTCGCGGCGGGAGCTGGACATGCTGCTGACCGCGGGCGAGCGGATCTCGATGGCGTTGCTCTCCCTGGCCCTGAACGCGCGCAACGTGCCCGCGGTCAGCTTCACCGGCTCCCAGTCGGGGATCATCACCAACGATGCCCACGCCAACGCGCGGATCGTGGAGGTGCGGCCCTTCCGCGTGCAGGACGAGCTGGAGCGGGGCAAGGTCGTGATCGTGGCCGGGTACCAGGGAGTGTCCTACAAGCGCGAGGTGACCACGCTGGGGCGCGGCGGCTCGGACACCACCGCGGTGGCCCTGGCCGCGGCCCTCGACGCCGAGGCCTGCGAGATCTACAGCGACGTCGAGGGCGTGTACTCCGCGGACCCGCGCGTGGTCAAGGACGCGTCCCGCCTGGCCGAGCTGTCCTACGAGGAGATGCAGGAGCTGGCGGAAGCGGGGGCGAAGGTCCTGAACGCGCAGGCGGTGGAGTTCGCCAAGGAGAAGGGCATCGTCATTTATGCCAGGTCCACTCACGGGGGCCCAGGAGAGACGGTCGTTCGCAAATCCCCTCCCCGGGCCCCCGGGAGAGTTGTCGGGATCGCCAGCGAGTCCGGTCTCGTCATCTTGACCACGCGGGCCGGAAGGCCGGACGGGCTCACCGGACTGTTGGCAATCCTCGACAAGAGACAGGTTGGAGGGAAACAGCTTCACTTCGAGGGAATGCCCGGCCTGGGCGGGTCCGCAACGATCGTGCTATCGCGGGAGAACGTGCACGCTTTCGCGGAGCTACGGCAGGAACTGTCGGAAACCTTCGGAAAGGAATTGGCGCTCCGCGAAGGCGGGGGGGCCGTATCCGCCATTGGAGCCGGGATCAACGCCAGCTACGGGAACCTCCGGCGTTTCCTGGCGGTCCTCGCGGGCATGGACGCTCCCCTCATCGGCCTCTCCACCTCCAGCTTCCGCATCAGCGCCCTCGTGGACGAGCGGCACGTGGAAGAGGCGGTGCGCCGACTGCACGCCGAGCTGGTGGCGCGCGCGGAGCCTACAGCCCCAGGCGTCTGATCTTCGAGACCAGGGCCTGCCGCGTGAGCCCCAGTTCCCGCGCGGTGC
>DAINRN010000589.1:0-622 GCA_036741815.1 Acidobacteriota bacterium | reverse complement strand
GAACTCCCGCTCGAAGCGCTCCCGAGCCTGCCGCAGGGGAGAAGGCGCATCCGCCGGCCCCGCGACGCGCGGCGACAGGTGCTCGCGGAGGATCGGTCCCCGCCCGGCCAGGACCACGAGCCGGCTCATCTCGTTCTCGAGCTCGCGGATGTTGCCGGGCCAGGCGTAGGCGGCGAGCGCCCTCGTCACCTCCGCCGGCAGCGGCGGCAGGGCCAGTCCCTCTCGCTGCGCGGCCATCCGGACGAAGTGCCGCGCCAGCAGGACGACGTCGTCGCCGCGCTCGCGCAGCGGAGGCAGGGCCAGGACGATGGGGCGGAGCCGGTACATCAGGTCCTCGCGGAACAGGCCGGCGGCCACCCGGCGCTCGAGGTCCACGTTGGCGGCGCTCAGGATCCGCAGGTTGGCGCGGCGGAGCTCCGTCTCGCCCAGCCGCCGGTACTCCTTCTCCTGCACGAAGCGGAGGAGCTTGGCCTGCCCCCGCGGCGTGAGCTCCGCGACCTCGTCGATGAGCAGTGTCCCGCCCTCGGCCCGGGCCACGTAGCCCTCGCGGGCGGACACCGCCCCGGTGAAGGCGCCGCGGACGTGCCCGAAAAGCTCGGACTCGAGCAGGGTTGGGGATAAG
>DAINRN010000588.1:0-2526 GCA_036741815.1 Acidobacteriota bacterium | reverse complement strand
CGCCTGCCGCATGAACCAGACAGGAGTGCGGTCCACGGCCTCGCGCCGGCAGGCGCGCAGGAAGCGGTCGTTCACGACGGGCGGGGCCGCCGCATCCGGCCACGCCGCGTCTCCGTCTCCGCCATGGCGAACCAGTCTCGGGCCGAAGCCGCGGCCTGTCAAAGGCGTTGACACCTCCGCGCGGCTGCTGGCAGACTGTGCTCAACCGTCAGGGTGCCCCTCGCGGTGAGGGGCTAAGAGGGAAGCAGGTCGAAGGCCTGCGCGGTCCCGCCACTGTAGCCGGCGAGCCCGCCTCCATCGGTGCGCGACAGGCGCGCCCGAGCCACTCGGGACGTCCCGGGGAAGGCTGGAGGCGAGGCGATGACCCGGGAGCCAGGAAACCTGCCCTGATCGACCGGTCCTCAAGGCTTCTCGCGCGAAGGAGCTGCGGATGAAACTGCTCACGTCGTTCCTCCTCCTGGCCTCACTGTCGTACGCCGACCAGACGGGCTCCCTCTCCGGGTCCGTGCGGACCCGTGAGGGCGCGCCGCTGCCCCACCTCGTGCTGATGGTCGCCGGCCCCGCGGGCGACCAACCCGTCGTCACCGGGCTCGAGGGGCGCTACCGGGCGGAGGGCCTGCCTCCCGGGAGCTACACGGTCAGCATCGACCAGCCGGGCTTCGCGCTGGATTCACCCGCGCGCGCCGACGTCGGGGACGGACCGTCGTCCCTCGACCTCCTGGTCTCGCACGTCCCCGTCCGCGAGCACGTCGTGGTCTCGGCCACCCGCAGCGAGGTGCCCCTCTCCACGCTGGGCATCGCGGTGGGTGTCCTGGACCGCCAGCGGATCGCCGATCGCGAGGCGCCGTCGCTGCTCCCCCTGCTGCAGGATCTCCCGGGCGTGTCCGTGGCCCGCACGGGCGCGCCGGGCGCGCAGGGATCCGCGTTCGTCCGCGGCGGCGCCAGCAACTCGGCCCGCGTCCTCGTGGACGGCGTGCCCGCCAACGAGCCGGGCGGCGCGTACAACTTCGGCACCGCGCTGCCCCTCGAGCTGGAGCGGGTGGAGGTGGTGCGGGGCGCGGCCAGCAGCCTCTACGGCACCGATGCCCTGGCCGGCGTGATCCACGTGGTCACGCGGCGCGCGGACGAGGGCGAGAGGGCGGGGTTGCATGCCGAGGCCGAGGGCGGCAGCTTCGCCTGGTGGCGGGCCGCGGGTGGAACGTCCGGGCGGTCCGGCCCCTTTGACTGGAACGCCGGCCTCGCTCGCCTGGAGACGGACAACGAGGCGCCGAACAGCGCCTTCGCCGAGACCGCGGGCGCGCTCTCCGCTGGGGCGAGCCTGGGCGAGGCGACCACGCTGCGCCTGACCTTCCGCGGCGAGAACTCAGACGCAGGGACGCCGGGGCAGACCGCGTTCGGCCGGCCGGACGAGGACGCCTCCTTCGAGCGCGACGCACTGGTGACGGGCGCGCGGCTCCGCCGCGGCGGCGATCGCATGGCCCACGAGCTGCGCGTCGGCTACGCGAAGACGGCCGAGCTGTCGCTGAACCCGCTGGACTCGGGGCCGTTCACGCCCAGCTACGGCGGAATCACCGGCGCTTTCGAGCTGTTCGACTTCCCCAACCCCGCGGGCTTCCAGAACGATACGCGGCGCCTGTCCGCCGGCTATCAGCTCGAGGCCCAGACCGGACGGCGCCACCTCCTGACCGCGGGGGTCGAGCTGGAGCGCGAGACGGGCGAGCTGGGCTCCCGCGCCGAGCCGCTGCTCTCCCCGGAGCGCACCAACGCCGGCCTCTACCTGCAGGACCAGGTCGTCCTCGGGGACGGCGTGTTCCTCACCGCCGGCGGCCGCCTGGAGAGGAACGACAGCTTCGGGACCCGGGCCGTGCCCCGCGCCGCGGTGGCCTGGCGGGCGCGCGGCGGCGGGGACGCGTTGACGGTGCGCGCGAGCGCCGGCGCCGGGATCAAGGAGCCGACGTTCTTCGAGTCCTTCGGCGTCGCGTTCTTCGCCCAGGGCAACCCCGACCTCAAGCCGGAGCGCAGCCGGACGTTCGACCTCGGCGTCGAGCAGCGGCTCCTGCGCGACCGCCTGCGGCTGGAGGCCACGCTCTACCACCACGACTACAAGGACCAGATCGCCTTCACGGTGGTGGACTTCACCACCTTCCAGGGCACCTACGTCAACGTCGGCCACGCCCGGGCCCGCGGGGTGGAGGTGGCGGCGGAGGCGGCGCCCGCATCGCGCGTGCGTCTCCACGCCGCCTACACCTACCTCGACGGCCGGGTGCTCGAGAGCACCAGCGACTTCGACCCCGTCTACGCGGTGGGACGCGGCCTGCTGCGCCGGCCCAAGCACCAGCTCGCCTTCTCGGGCACGGCCGGCTCCGGGCGCTTCGACGCGGGGGCCACCGTGGTCGCGGTGGGCCGGCGCGCCGACAGCGATTTCGCGGGCCTCGGCCTGACCGAGAACGAGGGCTACGTCCGGGTGGACGGCCGCGCCCGCCTCCGCCTGGGCCACGGGCTCGAGGCCTTCGTGGTGGGTGAGAA
>DAINRN010000587.1:0-2527 GCA_036741815.1 Acidobacteriota bacterium | reverse complement strand
GGGAGCGGCCGCTTGAGCGCGCAGACCTCGCCCCGCCGCTCGGCCTTGTAGACCGAGGCCATGCCGCCGCGCCCGAGGGGCGCCACGAGCCGGTAGTCGCCGAAGAACTCGGAACCGTCCGCCTCGCGGCGCACGCCCGGGCTGCCGAAGCCCCTCGGCGTGGGCATCGCCGCGGGGGTGGGGTTCTGGAAGATGCGCGGGTGCAGGGGCGTGGCCTCGTCGGTGCGCCGGCGCAGGGCCCAGAAGGTGACGGCGAGCAGGGCCGCGGCCACGCCGCCGAAGAGCAGCGGGCGATAGTCCGCGGGCGCTTCGATGGGAGGCAGCCGGCGGCGGAAGTCGCGCACCCCGCCCGCGACCATGGTGATCTCCTCGGCCACGTCCTGATGCCCGGGCAGCGAGAGCCGCACCCGATGGCGGCCGGCGTCGATCCCGCTCCGGACGAGCCGGCCCCACTCGGGGTCCGTGGTGCCGATCAGCTCGTCGTCGAGGTACACGCTGGCCCCCGGCGGCTGCGACACGATGTCGATGGAGCAGGTGCTCGGCTCCTCGGCCTCTTCCGCGGCTGCGCGGGGCGACTCCGGCACCGCGGCTACGGACGGTGGTCGAGCCGCAGGGGAGGGCCGCGGCGAGGCGGCCGCTCGCGGCGGAGGCGTGGCCCGCGCCGCGGGCAGGGCGGGAAGCAGGATCGCTCGACTGTCAGGTTCGGGGCTCGGGGGGGCCACGGCGGCGGGCTGCGTCGTGGGCGGTGCCGGCTCCGGGACCGCCGCGGCCGCGGCGGTGGGCGCGACGCTCGGCGCGGGCGGCGGCGTCGGCGGGGCGAGGCGGGCCGCCATCTCGTCCACGCGCGCGGCGAGCCGCCGCCTCTCCTCGGCGGGCTCGACGCCCCACTTCTCCGATCGACTCACGGCCGAGCGCGCGCCCGCCAGGTCGGAGACCTGGAGGTACGCCTCGGTCAGGTGCAGGTAGGGGAAGTAGCGGGCCTCGACGTTGGTCCCGTACGTGATCACGTTCCGTCCGGGCCGGGGGCGCTGGCTGGCCGCGTACTCGAGCAGCGTCACCGCGCGCAGGGGCTGGCCCTGCGCCAGCGCGTTCATCCCGTCGCGGTAGGCCTCGTGCCATTCCGCCGCCGCGGCCGGCCCCAGCCCGGCGACCAGCACCAGCGCCGCCCCCGCCAGCATCGAGCCCAGGGCCTTCACGTTGGCCATGGCTAACGGTAGAACTCGGCGCGGTCGGCCGTGTCGACCTCGACCACGCGTATCGCGGACTCGCGCAGGATCTGCAGGCTCAAGGCCTCGCCCGCCGACTTCCTCCACATGGCCGCGTACAGCTCGCGCAGCGAGGAGACCGGGGATCCGTCCACCGACAGCACGAGGTCGCCGCGGGCCAGCCCCGCGCGGTCGGCCGGCCCCCCGGGCACCACCCCGGTGACGACCACGCCGCCGTCGAAGCCCTGCGGGTAGAAGCCCACCCACGCGCGGCGCCGCCCTTCCCGCGGGCCGTCCTCGCGCTCCATCTCCTCGCGGTGGCTCAGGAACAGATCGAGCGGTATGGCGAGGCTGTAGCGCCCCGGCGCCGCCAGGCCCAGCGAGACCACGCCGATGAGCCGCGCGTCGGCGTCGAGCAGCGCCGCCCCCGCCAGGCCGGGGTTGATGACGGTGGTCATGATGGCGCGGTCCAGCATGTACTCCCAGAAAGCCTCGAAGGGCCCGACCGCGGTCACGTGGCCCGTAGCGCCCTTGCGCTCCTGCCGGCCCGTGCACGTCATGATGAAGACGGGCATGCCGGGCGCCACCGCCTCGGTGGATCCGAAGGCGACGGGGTGCAGGGCGGCGCCCTCCAGGGTGAGGAGGGCCAGCCCCGTCTCGTGGTCCACGGCGGAGCGCCGCACGGCGCGCGCCTTGCCGTCGGGCCCCACCACCTCCACCTTGGCCGCCCCCAGGACCAGGTAGTGGGCCGTGAGGACGCGGTCGGGCGCCACCGCGACGCCGGCGCCCAGCCGCTCCTCGCCCAGGATGGCGGCGGAAGGATGGCGGGCCGGCACCTCGCTGCGCAGGAATACCGTGGAGGGGACCGCGGTCCGTGGGATTACGACGGGCGAGTCCACGGCTTCCCCTCCAGGTCCGAGCCGGACGCGGGATTATAGTGCGCGCGCTCCTCGGCCAGCAGGTCCACGACGTCGCGCAGCGCGCGCACGCGCCGCACGTCCGCGTCGGCCTCCGCGCGGACGCCGCCCGCGGGGTCCATCCACACGAAGCCCATGCCCGCCGCGCGGGCCGCGCCGCCGTCCACCTCGCGGTCGTCGCCGACGTACAGGGCCTCGGCGGCGTCCACCCCCAGGGCCTCCAGCGCCACGTGCAGGATCCGCGGATCGGGCTTGGTGAAGCCGCAGGCCTCCGACGTGACCACCACATCGAAGCACCGCTCGAGCCGCGCCGCGCGCAGGCGCGACCGCTGCACGCGGTCCAGGCCGTTCGTCACCAGGCCCAGCCGGTACCGCCTCTTGAGCCGGGCCAGGGCGGAGCGGCAG
>DAINRN010000586.1:0-2537 GCA_036741815.1 Acidobacteriota bacterium | reverse complement strand
GCAAGGGGCTAGTGGTCCTGGCCGCGGCCTGGGTCCTCGTCTCCGGCCTGTTCGCGCTGCTCGCGGGAGGCGTCCTCCGCATCGGCGCCCTGCTCTCGAGCGTCCTGGCCGTCCTGGCCGGCGCCGCGGCCATCGGCTACTTCGGGTTCGTCCCCGAGAGCCCGCGGGACCGGGCCATCCGCGAGTGGGACTCCGGCGAGCGGCGCTGGGCCGACGACAACCTGGGCGTGGCCCTGAGCCTGCCGTCGGGATGGCGGACGCTGCGCGCGGGGAACCCGCTCCTCGGGTCTCCCCAGGCGCGGGTGACCCTCGCGCATCCCCTCTCCAGCGCGGTGGCCTGGCTGCGCGCGGAGCCCGCGCCCCGCGGGGTGCTCTCCGCCGAGGACCAGGTCAATCGCGCGCTGCAGGCCCGCCGCGCGGCGCGCCCGGGCCAGAAGGAGCTGGCGCGGGCGGACGTGCCGGTGGGGGACATCATCGGCCGCCGCGTGGACACGGCCACGGAGGGCGCCGACGGGCGGTTCCGCGAGCGCACCGTCGCCTGGAAGGACGGGGGGACCTATTTCACGCTCGAGGCCTCGGCCCCCGAGGCCCAGGCGGGCCTGGCCGCGCGCGAGCTGGACGCGCTCGTGGCGGGGTTCAAGAGCGACGGCCGCCACGCCCAGCGCCTGCGGGCGGCGGTGCAGGCCGTGGCCGACGAGCTGCCGCACCTGACGCCGCGCAGCGCGGAGATCCTGATGCTGCAGTCGGGGGGCGAGGCCGCGGACCCCGCGGCCGTCTTCCGCCAGTCCTGCGAGTGGATCGCCCGCGGCCGGCCCTCGCTGCCTCCAGGCGACAGCGAGGAGATCTCCACCCTCGCGGACATGATCCGTTCCTCGCTCTCCGCGGACGAGTGGACGCGGCTGTCTTCCTACGTGGAGACCGTCAAGGCGGGCCAGGCGACGACGCCGGACGACGACCGGCAGGTGAGCCCGATCGCGAAGGCGGCGGTCCTGAAGCTCACGGAGACCAACCGCGTGCGGCTCCAGGCCCTGACGGAGAAGGCCGTGGCGGCGGCGGCCTCCTCCTCCTAGCGCAACACCGGGTCGACTCTTGACACCGCCCCGCTTTTAAAGTCTACTGCTCCGGTAGAGTTAATAGAGTGAGAGTCTCCAGCCGCGGCCTCTACGCCCTCGAGGCGCTCCTGCACCTGGCGGAGGCCCACGACGGGGGGCTGGTGAAGATCCACGACATCGCGAAGAAGGAAGACATCCCCGAGAAGTTCCTGGAGGGTATCCTGGTCACCCTGAAGCACGCCCGGCTGGTGGCCAGCGAGCGCGGCCGCGAGGGCGGCTACCGCCTGCGCCGTCCCCCTTCGGAGATCCTGGTGGGGGAGGTGGTGCGGACCATGGACGGCCCTCTCGCTCCCTTCGCGGACGCGGTGGAGCTGGCCCACCGGGTGGAGACGGAGCCGCGCCACGCCGGCCTCTTCGACCTGTTCCTCCAGGTCCGCAACGCCGCGGCCGCCATCCTCGATCACACCAGCCTGGCGGACGTGCTCGGCCGCAACCAGCGGATCGCTGCCGACCGCCGGCGGGGACGCCGGGCGGGGAAGTGATGTCACAATTTCGTCGCGATGTCTACTACATCGGTAGGGGTAATATGGCGCGCTTGCTGTTCGCCCTCCTGGCCATGGGCGCAGCGCCGCTGATCGCTCAGGAGCCGGCCTCGTCGCCGGCCCCGCCCGACGCGCCGGCGCCCCTGCCCGTGCCGGAGCCGACGCCGACGCCGACGCCGGCGCCGAAGGCGCCCATCGTGGCCGGCTACAAGAACGGCTTTTTCCTCCAATCGGAGAGCGGCGACTTCGCCCTCAAGGTGACGGGGTACGCCCAGGCCGACGGCCGGTTCGCCGCCAGCGACGACGCCCAGGTGGTGACCGACCAGTTCGTGATGCGGCGCGCCCGCCCGATCGTCCAGGGGACGGTGGCCAGGTACTTCGATTTCTACGTCAACCCCGACTTCGGCGTCGGCGCCACGGTCCTGCAGGACGCCTACCTCGACGTGCGCTTCACGCCGAAGCTGCGCTTCCGCGTGGGGAAGATGAAGACGCCGTTCGGGATCGAGCGCCTGCAGTCGGCACAGAGCCTGCACTTCGTAGAGCGGGCGCTGCCCAACAACCTGGTGCCGAACCGCGACATCGGGCTGCAGGTGCACGGCGAGCTTCTGCGCGGGGCCTTGGGCTACCAGCTTGCGATCCTCAACGGCGTGGCGGACGGGGGCAGCGTCGACAGCGACAACAACGACTCGAAGGACCTGGCCGGCCGGTTGTTCGTCCAGCCCTGGCGCACCAGGGGCAACTCGCCGCTGCGGGGCCTGGGCTTCGGCGTGGCGGGCACGGCGGGGAAGGCCTCCGGTTTGCTGCGCCCCTACGTCTCGGTCTCCCAGGTGCCCGTCTTCGCGTACCCGGCCACCGTGACCGCCAGCGGCGACCGGCGCCGGTGGTCGCCGCAGGCCTGGTTCTTCCTCGGCCCCTTCGGCCTCCTCGCCGAGCACGTGACGGC
>DAINRN010000585.1:0-2544 GCA_036741815.1 Acidobacteriota bacterium | reverse complement strand
AGTCACGACGGTTGCGTCCGCCTCGTCCATCGGCTGCGATGCGCATGTCGTTGGAAGGCCGGGAGACGGTAACCTTCCCGCCCCGGGGATGTCAAACGGGCGCCGCGTGTCCGCCGCCGCCCGGGGCCTTTCCGGCGGGAGGCCACTCGGCTAGAATGGGACTGTCCATCGGAGCGGCTCCCCTCCTCATCCTGCGCCATGGCCAAGAAACGAGTCCTGGTCGTCGACGACCACGCGCCCACGGTGGCGCTGGTGCGGGCCATCCTGGACGCTGAGAAGCACACCCAGTACGAGGTGGTGGAGGCCTCGACGGGCACCGAGTGCTTGAAGGCCGTGGACCAGAAGGGGCCCTTCGACCTCATCCTGCTGGACGTCAACCTGCCCGACATGGACGGCTTCAGCGTCTGCAAGGCGCTGCGGAGCGTCGAGACGCGCGTGCCCATCGTCTTCGTCACCGCCCAGGGAGACCTCAAGGACTTCGCGGCCGGCCGCCAGGCCGGCGGGGACTCCTACCTGGTCAAGCCCATCTCCCGGAACTCCCTCCGGTCCATCGTGGGCCTCTTGACCAACATCGAGCGGGGCGGGCCGCGCGAGCTGTCCAAGACATGATCACCGGCTCGCCCGCCCCCACGGGCACCATCGTCGTCATCCACCTCAGCCCCTCGCGGGGCGACGCCCTGGCCCGCATCCTGCGGTCGGGGAGCCACCGCGTCTCGGTGGTGGCCCCTGGCCCCGGCGCCGTGCCCGCCATCGTGGCCGCGGCCCCCGACCTGATCGTGGGGCCCCTCGTCTGCGGCGAGATGACGCTGAACGAGATGGCCGACCACGCCCGCCGGCAGCTGTCCTCCGACGTGACCGTGCTGGCCCTGCTCGGACGCGAGGACGCCGACGCCGTGATCGACGCCGACGGCATCATCCGGGAGCCGGTGGACGCCGGCGAGCTGATCTTCCGCGCGGGCCGCCTGCTCCGGCACGGCGCGGAGCGGCGCCTGCTGCGGGCCAAGATCGACGAGCTCCAGGGCCTGCACCGCGTGGCCTCCTGGGCCTTCTCCATCGCCGGCGGCGCCGACTCCCTCTTCGGCCACCTGGCCCGCCAGAGCGCGGCCATACTGAAGGCCGAGAAGGGCCTGGTGATGCTCTACGACCCGCAGCGGCGGGAGATGGAGGGCAAGAACGAGGCCTTCGGCCTCACCGCGCAGCAGGTGGCCCGCGCGCGCTATCCCGTGGACGGGGAGGCCCGGGACCTGTGGAACTTCCGGCTCAACGGGCCGCTCCTCACGAACAGCGCCCGCACCGACCCGCGCCTCCTGCCCGACATCGCGCAGATCCTGGACTTCTCCTCGCTCATCGTGGTCCCGATGACGCGCGGGCCGCAGGTCCTGGGCCTGATCGCCGTGGCCGACCGCGCGGGCCGCGCCCCCTTCCGGGACGAGGACCTGGGCACGCTCCAGGCCGTGGCCGGCCAGGCCACCGTGGCCGTCGAGAACCAGCGCCTGCACGAGCAGATCAAGCACGCCAACGTCCGCCTGCAGGAGTTCGACCGCATCAAGAGCGAGTTCGTGGCCACCATCGCCCACGACTTCCGCAGCCCCCTCATGTCCATCCGGGGCTTCGCGGAGCTCACGCTCGAGGAGGAGGACCTGCCCGCGGAGCGGCGCAACGAGTTCATGCGCACGATCATCGCGGAGACGGACGACCTGGCCAACCTGGCCAACGACACCCTGCTCATCAGCAACATGGAGACGGGGCAGCTCCATTACGACTTGAAGCCGGTGGACGTGCGCCGCGAGCTGAAGGACGCGATCCCGCCCGGCCTCAAGACGCACTCCCTGGTGGTGGACGTCCCCGACGACTTCCCCGTCATCAGGGCCGACGCCGGACGGCTGCGACAGGTGCTGAACAACCTGGTGTCGAACGCGCTCAAGTACTCTCCGGCGGGCGGCACCGTCACCCTCCGGGCGCGCGAGCGCGGCCGCGACCAGGTGATCGTCGAGGTCATCGACGAGGGCCTCGGCGTCCCGCCCGATCAGGCCGGCCGGCTCTTCCAGAAGTTCGAGCGGGTCCGCAGCCAGGACCACCGTATCGAACGCCTTCAAATACCGGCTCACGATGCGTCCGAGCCGACCATAACCGACTACTCCGACCGTCTTGCCCCGTAATTCGCGCCCCTTGAACTGATCTCGATTCCAGCCGCCCGATCGGGCGTGGGCCGTGGCTGCCGGGAGGTGGCGGAGCAGGGCGAGAATCAAAGCAACTGTGTGCTCGGCAGTGGCGCGGACGTCATTCAAAAAAGCGGTCTCTCCGAAGATGGAAAGGACCTCGATGCTTCGGTTTCGGCTTTCATTCAAGTCAATGTGGTTGAGACCGGTTGTAGGCGTCGCGATAAGCTTCAGCTCGGGTGCGGCGTCGAGAACCTGTCGGTCGATTCGATTCCGAAGCCGGACCCACAAAATATCGACGTCGCGAACCGCCGTCAACAGGCCGCTGCGGTCCAGGTCGGCCAGCGTCAGATCCCCGGCCTCGCGCAACAGTTCTGCCGCCCTG
>DAINRN010000584.1:0-2544 GCA_036741815.1 Acidobacteriota bacterium | reverse complement strand
TCCCGCCCCACCAGCAGAAGCAGATCCGCCTGCAGCTCTCGGGCGTGCTGAAGGCGGTCATCTCCATGCGCCTGGTTCCCCGGGCCGACGGCCACGGCCGCGTGCCCGCGGTGGAGGTGATGATCACCACCCCCTTCATCCGCGACTGCATCATCAACAAGGACAAGACGAAGCTCATCCACGAGGCCATCGCCGCCGGCGTGTCCCAGTACGGGATGCAGACCTTCGACCAGTCGATCTTCCAGCTCTACAAGAAGGAGCTCATCACCTACGACGAGGCCCTGCGCCGGGCCAGCAACCCCGACGAGTTCAAGCTGAAGATCCAGGGCATCCAGTCCACGTCGGACCTGGCCGCCGAGGAGATGGAGAAGACCATGCAGTCCTTCGACGTGGAGTGAGGGCCAGGGAGCGGGCGGAATCGGCCTACCAGGGAGCCCTCCGCCGCCTGGCGCGGCGCGACCACACCGAAGCGGAGATCCGGAAGGCGCTCGCCAAGGGCCACCCGGCACCGGAGGTGGACGAGGCGGTCCGGCGCCTCCGCCAGGCGGGGTACCTGGACGACGCGGGCCTCGCGGCGCGTTTCGCGCGGGGCCGGCTGGCGCACCAGGGCCAGGGGCGCTATCGGATCCGGCAGGCGCTCCGGGCCAGGGGCGTGGCGGGGGCCCCGGCGGAGAAGGGGCTGGCCGCGGCGCTCGCAGAGATCCCGGAGGCGGGGGTCGTGGACGAGATGGCCCAGCGGTACTGGCGCCGGCGGACGGGCGACGATCCGCGGCTCCGGCTGCGGCGCGTCTGGGCCGCGCTGGTGCGGCGGGGTTTCCCGGCCTCGCTGGTGAGCGAGCGGGTGGGGGCGTTGTGGCCGCGGTGGCGCGACGCCCTGGTCGGGCTGGAGGCGGAGGACGAGACGGTCACGGAGGGCTGAGGCGAGGGTGAGCGCGAAGGCGATGACGGCCGACGAGATCCGCAGCGCGTTCCTGCGCTACTTCGAGGAGCGCGGGCACCGCGTCGTGCGCAGCTCGTCCCTCGTGCCGGAGAGCGATCCCACCCTGCTCTTCGCCAACGCGGGCATGAACCAGTTCAAGGACGTCTTCCTGGGCAAGGAGAAGCGCGAATACGCCCGCGCGGCCTCCTCCCAGAAGTGCGTGCGCGCGGGGGGCAAGCACAACGACCTCGAGAACGTGGGCCGCACCGCGCGCCACCACACCTTCTTCGAGATGCTCGGCAACTTCTCCTTCGGCGACTACTTCAAGAAGGAGGCCATCGCCTTCGCCTGGGAGCTCCTGACCCGCGACATGGGCCTGCCCAAGGACCGCCTGACCGTGACCATCTTCAAGGGCGAAGGCGGGGTCCCGCGCGACGCCGACGCCCACGGCTTCTGGCGCGCGCACGTGAGCGAGGACCGCATCCTGGAGCTGGGGGCCAAGGAGAACTTCTGGGCCATGGGCGAGACCGGTCCCTGCGGACCGTGCTCGGAGATCCACTTCTACCAGGGCGACATGCTGCCCTGCGCCGAGGTCGAGGCGGGCCGGCCGTGCCTGGGCGTGGAGTGCGAGTGCGACCGCTGGCTCGAGGTCTGGAACCTGGTCTTCATGCAGTACGAGCGCGACGCCTCGGGCAAGCTGACTCCCCTGCCGGCGGCCTGCGTGGACACCGGGATGGGCCTGGAGCGGATCACGGCCGTCGTCCAGGGGAAGCTCTCGAACTACGATACGGACCTATTCCAACCCCTGATCGACGCAGTAGCTCGCCGCGCTGGGACGTCTTACGGAAGCAGCGCGGCGAGTGATATCTCGCTCCGGGTGGTGGCCGACCACTTGCGGGCCATGACCTTCCTGATCGGCGACGGGGTGGTCCCCGGGAACGAGGGCCGCGGCTACGTCCTGCGCAAGATCATGCGCCGGGCCATGCGCCACGGGAAGAAGCTGGGCATCGAAGGGCCGTTCCTCCACGAGCTGGCCTCCGCCGTCGTCGAGCGGATGTCGCCCGCCTTCCCCGACTTGCGCATCCACGCCGCCTCGATCGCGCGCGTGGTGCGCGCCGAGGAGGAGCGGTTCGGGTCCACGCTCAAGCTGGCCATGGCGGAGTTCCACAAGACGGTGGAGCGGCTGCGCAAGGCCGGCGTGAAGGACACCATCCCCGGGCCCGACGCCTTCCGTCTCTACGACACCTACGGGCTCCCCGTGGACTTCCTGGAGGAGCTGGCCCAGGACTACGCGCTGAAGGTGGACCGCGAGGGCTTCGAGCGCGAGATGGAGGCCCAGCGCGACCGGGCGCGCCAGGGGAGCAAGATGGGCGCGGTCACCGGCGACCCGCTCTACATGGGCCTGCTGGAGAAGGGCGCGCCGGAGTTCGTCGGCTACGACAGCCTTACCGTCGAAGAGGCCCGCGTGTTGGCAGTCCTCAAAGACGGGGCGCTGGCCGCTCGTCTCGACGAAGGACAAGAAGGGCAGATCGTCCTGGACCGCACGCCGCTCTACGGGCGGGGCGGTGGCCAGGTCGGCGACCACGGGATCATCGAGGCGCGCGGATCCGCGGCCGAGGTCGTGG
>DAINRN010000583.1:0-2545 GCA_036741815.1 Acidobacteriota bacterium | reverse complement strand
ACCAGCGCGAGTACTACCTGCGCGAGCAGATGAAGGCCATCCAGAAGGAGCTGGGGGAAGGCGACGACCAGCAGCGCGAGTACCACGAGCTGCGCGAGAAGATCGACAAGGCGGGCATGCCCGAGGAGGCGAACAAGGAGGCGCTGCGCGAGCTGGACCGCCTCTCCAAGATGTCGCCCGCTGCCGCCGAGTACACGGTCGCCCGGACCTACCTGGACTGGCTGGTGGCCCTTCCCTGGTCCAAGCGCACCGACGCCGAGATCGACATCGTGAAGGCCAAGGAGGTCCTCGACAACGACCACTACGACCTGGAGAAGGTGAAAGAGCGGATCCTCGAGTACCTGGCCGTCCGCAAGATGAAGCCGGACATCAAGGGACCGATCCTCTGCTTCGTGGGGCCTCCGGGCGTGGGCAAGACCAGCCTGGGCCGCTCCATTGCCTCTTCCATGGGGCGCAAGTTCCACCGTATCAGCCTGGGCGGCATGCGCGACGAGGCGGAGATCCGCGGCCACCGCCGGACCTACATCGGGGCCCTGCCCGGCCAGATCATCCAGGGCCTGCGCCGCGCGGAGAGCAAGAACCCCGTGTTCATGCTGGACGAGGTGGACAAGATCGGCGCGGACTTCCGCGGCGACCCCGCTTCGGCGCTTCTCGAGGTGCTGGACCCGGAGCAGAACAACACCTTCAAGGACCACTACATCGATCTACCCTTCGACCTGTCCGAGGTCCTCTTCATCACCACGGCCAACATCCTCGACACCATCCCGCCCGCGCTGCGCGACCGCATGGAGATCATCCGCCTGGCCGGCTACATCGAGGAGGAGAAGCTCCACATCGCTCGCCGCCACCTCGTCCCGCGCCAGCTCGAGAACCACGGGATGAAGGACACGGACATCTCGTTCGACGACGAGGCCCTGACGAAGCTCACGCGGGAGTACACGCGCGAGGCGGGCCTGCGGAACCTGGAGCGCGAGATCGCGAGCATCATCCGCAAGGTGGCCCGCAAGCGCGCCGAGGGCCTGACCGAGAAGGTCGAGGTGACGCCCGAGAAGGTCGAGGAGTTTCTGGGCGCCCCCGTCTTCCTGCGCGAGGAGCTGGAGGAGCGGACCATGATGCCCGGCGTCGCGATCGGGCTCTCCTGGACCGCGGCCGGCGGCGAGGTGCTGTACATCGAGGCCACGCAGATGTGGGGGCAGAAGGGCCTGAGCCTCACCGGCCAGCTGGGCGACGTCATGAAGGAGAGCGCCCAGGCCGCGCTGTCCTGGGTGCGCTCGCACGCGCGCCCGCTCGGCATCGAGGAGTCGTTCTTCGAGCGGGTGGATCTCCACCTCCACGTGCCCGAGGGCGCCATCCCCAAGGACGGTCCGTCCGCCGGCATCACGCTGGTGACCGCGCTGGCGTCACTGCTGACGGGCCGCCCCGTCCGTCCGCGGGTGGCCATGACCGGCGAGATGACGCTGTCGGGGCGCGTCCTGGCCGTGGGCGGGATCAAGGAGAAGGTCCTGGCCGCCCACCGCCTCGGCGTCAAAGAGGTCATCCTCCCCAAGCGGAACGAGAAGGCCGTGAAGGAGGACATCCCTGAGAACGTCCGGACCGACCTCAAGATCCACCTCGTCTCGTCGATCGAGGAGGTCCTCGAGCTGGCCCTGTCCGCGGGCGACCCCATCGAGGTCGCGCGGGACAAGGGCAGATGGCAACTCCGACTGAATTGATGCCGTCTGATCGGCGTCAATTTCAGTCTGTGATCCGGGCCCAATAGTCGATAGCCGTCCCGATCGTCAGGAGAATCAGCACGGGTAGCCCCCGGCCCCGGAACCATCCGTCCACGCGATCGTTCGTACGGGCCAGCCGGTCCAGGATCAGCAGCGCGGCCAGCGCGACCACCCAGACGATCGCGACCTGCATCTCCACCGGATCGGGCTGGACCAGCGACGGCAGGTAGCGGCCGACGGGGACCTCGCCGGACAGGGCCTCCCACACGCGCGTGGGACGATCGCCCCTATTGAGGAGCATCAGCTCTCCCGGTTGCGCGGCCATGAAGACGCCCAGCCCGAAACCGAGGGCGAGCAGCGCCCACCGCCATCGCAGGAGTCCCCGCGGCGGCGCGGCCGCGCGCACCGCCAGGGCCACGGCCAGGAGCGGCACGAGTGGGACGAGGAAGCGCGCCGGCGGGCACTGCCCTCCCCACCACATCCGCCAGGACAAGACGGGGGCCAGCACGGCCACGGCCACCAGCGTCTGCGACGCGGCGTCCCTCGCCTTCCACCAGGCACGCGAGAACAGCGCCGCCAGGCCGAGCAGGAAGATGGGAGCGTAAGGCAGCAGGCCGAAGGAGCGGTCGAAGAGCAGGCCGAGGACGGCCCGTAGCGGCGAGCCGCTGGTGGCGTCGTCGGGCAGGCCGCCGTAGCGGGCCAGCGGCGACCAGGTCCCGAAGACCGCGTGGCCGAACCAGCCATAGCCGACCGCCATGGCGAGCGCCACGGCGAAGAAGGCGGCCGACGAACGCCGCGGGAGATGCAGGACCGCCACCAGCGCCAGGACGACC
>DAINRN010000582.1:0-2547 GCA_036741815.1 Acidobacteriota bacterium | reverse complement strand
GAAGCGTCCCTCCGTTTTATCCGCCACGGCCTGGGCCTTCTCGCGGGAGCGCCGGGCCTCCTGAAGGGCGGCCTGGGCCTCGACCAGGTCCTCGAGGCCCAGGATCGAGGAGAGGGCGTCGTAGAGCTTCGACGGGCCTTCGTCCAGCAACGAGCCCAGCTCGTTGTAGCTCAGGAAGGGGCGGTGCGTGCGCAGGGCCGGCGTCCATCCCAGCGATCCGAGGTCCGAACCGGGCTGGCCCGGCATCTCGACCCCGGCGACCGCGCCCTCGAACGCCGACTCCGCCTCCCACTGCCGCGAGACCACGCACGGCCCGGGGACGCTCTCGAGGAGGAAGGTGGCGGTCAACGACGCCGCGGGATGATGGAGGTTGCGCCACCCCTCGCGCCACACGGCGGCGCGCTCCTTCCAGCGCAGGCTGTCCCCGGTGAGCAGGACCTCCAGGGCTTCGGCGAAGCTCGACTTGCCGGACCCGTTTCGCCCGACCACGAGCGTGAGGCCGGGGCCGGGCCGGAGCTCCAGCGTCCGGGCGGGGCCGACGCCGCGGAAGCCCTCGACGACGATCGAGCGGAGGAAGGCGCCTGCTAGAGGGGAAGACGGACGCGACGAGGCCGCTCGCGGCGTGGCCGCGCTGCCGGCCAACGCCGCCTCCAGCCGCTCCTGGCCCTCGAGGGCCGCGAGAATGAGCCCGCTCCAGGAATCGTCGACGGACTCATCGGCCTCGAGTCGCGACGATACAAGGCCCTTGATGCCGGGATCCAAGGCCCTGGAAGCCCCGCCCGTGCGGGGAGCGCCGCCGGTTTCGCGCCGCACGCCGATAGACTACCCGACGTTGCGACGCGCCACACTGAGCAGCCTGCGGATCGCCCAGATGCCGGGGATCATCGGCAGGATCGCGGTGTAGAGGCCGGGGAAGTAGTACACGCCGGTGGTCTGCAGCCAGTAGTTGCGCATGTCTGCGACGTAGACGCCGTTCGACACTGCCTGCGAGAGCGTGGCCGGAAGCTCCGGATGGATCGCCGGCCGGAGGACCGGGAAGACGAAGTGCGTGAACTCTGCCACGCCCGGTCCGATGAAGATGAACCACGCCAGGAAGCCGGCCAGCGGCACCCGGTAGAAGAGTCCGAGCGCGGTCAGGGCGTATAGCGCCGGACCGATGAAGGCGAACACCATCAGGAAGGACCGCTCCGTCCAGCTGATGTCGAAGAGCCGGCTCATGGCCGGCCCGAAGCCGGTCAGGTACTCCTCCGCCATGTGGACTTCCAGCGCCGCTACCGTCAGCAGGAACACGGGAAGGATGACTTCCGGATCGACCGGCTTCTTCAGGTACGTCTTCGTCCAGAGGACCAGCGCAGCCAGACCGGAGCCTCCCACGATTACCACCGGCGGCAGGCCGATGGTCAGGTAGCCGGCGGCGGCCGCGACGACCACGAAGGTCACGGCCGCCAAGAAACTCAGGATGCGCACACGAACGGTCGTGGTGCTCACCAGAGCCTCCTTGTGGGGTTCATGCGTGCGCGTAGTCGAGGCCCACCACGCCGAGCGTCTTCGAGACCACGTACTTCCTGGGCGCGTTCATCACGTCGCCGAACGGGCCGCCGGGCGCCTGCATCACGCCGTCCAGCGTCATGAACTCGGAAACGATCAGCTTCCTCATCTGGGCCCTCACTCATTACCTGTAGATACGACGTTCGAGGGGATCTCGATTCGACGAATCAGTGATCCGGACGGCGCGCAACGGCGTCCGTCAGTGGATGAGCCGTGGGGCACGGGAGACGAGGTCCCGCTTGACGTCCTCCTGGACGGGGTACTCGCGCAGCCAGATGCCGAAGACCGCCGCCGCGAAGTCCTTGTCCGCGATGGGCGTGTTGGCCTGGCCCGCGAAGCTCGTCTCCAGCACGCCGCCGGGGGCCCAGCGCAGCACCCACTCGTCGCCCCTGCGGGTATCCACGAAGTGCGCGGCGAACTCGTCCAGCCGGGCGCGGTTCACCAGGGGCAGGGCCTCGCGGAAGGCCGCCTGGACCTCGGCCCGCGTCGCGTTGCGCACGAACCTCATGTTGATCTGCTTCTCGAAGTCGCCCCAGATCAGGTCCCGGTAGAACTCCGGCGAGTCGAGCTTGCCCTTGTGCACGGCCAGCGGGCCGGCCAGGGCGGCGTCGGCCACGTACAGGGCGATCGCGTAGACCTTGACCCGGAAGATGGTCTTGGTCCGCACGCCCACGCCCAGGAGCGTCAGGTCGGCCTGGCGCGTGGTGAAGTGCACGCCGGTGCGCGGCTCGACGATCTCCTCCTCGATGGCGGGCGGCTGCCACGCCAGCGCGGCCAGGAGGACGGTCGCGGTCATCGTCATCGTCGGGCCTCGGCCTTCAAGGGTTCACGTAGCCGAGGGCGCGCAGCCGCTCGCGCTGCTCGGGAGTGAGCTGCACGGCGGGGGCGGGTCCGCCCCGCCCGCGGGCGTCGCGCCACCTCTGGATGGCCCGGGCCCGCACCGCGTCGGCGAAGGCCAGGGGCAGCGCCGCGTCCCTGGACTCGCCCGGATCGGCCGCG
>DAINRN010000581.1:0-2551 GCA_036741815.1 Acidobacteriota bacterium | reverse complement strand
CCGGCTGACGGGCAGCGTCTTGTGCGCGATGGCCGCGCAAACGGCGCCGCTGGCCTCGGTCTGGGCCGTCCGGTCCTCCGTCCTGGTCATGGCCGAGCCGCTGATCCTGGCCGTCGGCTTCACGGCTTCCGCGGTGATCCTGCGGTCGCTGCGACGCGCGCCCGGGCAGCCCTCGTCGCGAGAGGCGGTGTGGCTCGGCCTCCTGGTGGGCGTCGCCATCGCGACCAAGGTGATGTACGTCTCGCTCGCGCTCCTGCCGCTCGTCTGGCTGCCGCGCGCCCGGCCTCGCTTCGTCTTCGCGGCAGCGCTCCTGGCCAGCGTCGGCTTGGGCCTGGCGCCCATCTGGCCGCGCCTGCCCGCGGTGGCCGTCTGGCTCGTCGCGGCCCTCTTCCACACGGGCGCGTGGGGCGCGGGCCCCGCGGGGCTCGTCGTCTTCGAGACCTATCCGCGCACGCTGGCCACCGTCCTCCAGGGCGACGCCCTCATCCACGGCGCGACCGTGCTCGCGGCGTTGGCCGCGCTCGTCTGCCGTCGGCGGGAGCCCGACGCTGCCGCCAGCCGACGCTGCGTGTGGGGGCTCTCGGCCACCGCCGCCCTTTCCGTGCTGCTGGCCGCCAAGCAGTCGACGCTCGTCACCTACTACCACATGCCGGCCGTGAGCCTGGCCGGTCTCGCGCTGACGCTGGCCTATCGGCTCTCGTCCTGGTCCCTCGCCAGCTCGCGCTTACCATCGACCGTCGCCGCCGCGTGGCTGGCGGCCTGCCTCTCCTACCAGGCGGTCTGGCTCCGGGCGTTCATCGATCAACGCCGGCCGGTGCGTCCCGGCGCCCAGGACGCGGCCCGGGACGCGGCGGGCCTGGGGGCCGAGCGCGTGCTCCACGGGTACTGCGTCTCGACCGTGGCCTCCGCCCTCACCTTCGCCAACGAATGGGCCGGCCGCAGCTTCTCCGAGGATCTGCGCCGGATGTATCCGCGCGCGGCGTCCTACGACTGGGCCGGTCTGCACTCGTTCGGGCGGCCGCTCACGGTGGGCGAGCTGGACGGGCTGCTGGTGGACGGGGACTCCTTCGTGTTGTGGGACGCGGCCTGGTGGCCCTGGGACTCATGGGATTGGTTCCGCGGCGCGGTCGTGCGCCCACTCGTCAGCCACGGGCGCGACCGATTATTGCGCGCGAGCCTGGTTCCGGTGGAGGAGAGCACCGCGGCCGAGGCGCCTCCGTTCGCGGGGCTCCTGATCCTCACCGGATCCTCGGACCGCCCCAGTCTCGACGGCACGCGACGCCCTGACATCGAGCCCCTGGGCCCCGTCACCCGGCTGGCGGTCCTGGGCACCGGAGGGCCCGCGCGACTCGTGGGGGAATGCCAATACGCGGGGAGCGGGGGACAGGTATTGCGAGTCCAGGTGGACGGACGCGAGTCCAGCCGGCAGGAGATCGCGGGGGGCGCCGAGTGGCACCGGTTCTCCGTGGAGCTGCCGCCGCGCGGCGGGCTCGTGGGCGTGGACATCCTCTACGACCGTCTCTTCGAGAGCCCCATTGCGGCGCGTCCACGTTTCCCCGGTTACGCGGACGTGGAGCACGACACCCGCTGGCCGGCCGTGCGGTATCGCCGCCTCCAGGTCTGGCGGTCGTCGGGGCCGGGCGGCGCGTGAGCCCGCGCTGGCGGCGCGCGCTCGCGCTGGGGGCCGTCCCTCTCGCCATCGCCGCCGCGCACGCCTTGACTGCGCGGTCCATCACGCCGCTCTGGATGGGGGGCAGCACCGATCCCACGTACCCGTACGTCCTCAACGCGCTCCTGGTGGCGGAGGGACGGCCGCCCGCTCTCGCCACGCATCCGGGCACACCGCTGCAGGTGCTCGGCGCCGCCGCTCTGCACGTCGCCCACGCCCTCTCCGGCTCGCCGCTGAGCTTGAAGGACCACGTCCTGACGGATCCGGAGCGGTTCGTGGCGGCCATCCGTGCCGTGCTGCTCTGCCTGTTCGTGCTGGCCGACGTCCTCCAGGGGTGGGCCGCGTACAGGCTGACGCGCAGCCTCGCCTGCGCGTGGGCGGCCCAGGCCGCGCCGCTCGCCTCCTTCCTGGGCAGCCGCACCATGCTCACGGTGATGTGCGAGCCGCTGCTGCTCTCACTCGGCCTCGTCCTTTCTGCCTGGACGATGCTCATCCTCGCCCGCGGCTCGCCCGCCCCCACGACGCGCGACGCCGTGGTGGCGGGTGCGGTCATGGGTGTGGGCGCCGCCACCAAGGTGCTCTTCGCGCCGGTGGGGCTGCTTCCGTTGCTCGTGCTGCGCAACGGCCGCCAGCGCATCGTGTTCGCCGCCTGCGCGGCCGCGGTCTTCGCCATGGGGATCGCCCCGCTGGGGTCGCGTGCGGGTGCGGCCGCGGGGTGGATGGCCAGCTCCATCCTCCGCACCGGGCTCGAAACCGAGCACGGACCCCGGCGACGGCACGCCTGACGATGGATTGGTCTGCGGCGCCTGCTGCGCGATCACCGGAATCGTGAACAGCACGGCAGCCAGAACTCGAACGAACGCGCGGGGAGTGGTCACTTCT
>DAINRN010000580.1:2340-2554 GCA_036741815.1 Acidobacteriota bacterium | reverse complement strand
GTAGGGCAGCTCGTTGTAGGTGGTCTTCTCGAAGGTGACGGACAGGATCATGTCGCCGCCGCCCTGGTAGGGCGGCATGGCCTGGAGATGCGCGGCCTTGCCGTAGAGGACGCCCACGCCGGACGGCCCGTAGAGCTTGTGGCTGGAGAAGGCGTAGAAATCGCAGTCCAGCTCCCGCACGTCGATCTTCAGGTGCGGGGCGGCCTGGGCGCCG
>DAINRN010000580.1:0-2330 GCA_036741815.1 Acidobacteriota bacterium | reverse complement strand
AGGAAGCGGCCAACGTCCACCGCGAGATGCGGGATGGCCTGCGCGCCGTCGATGAGGACGGGGACCCCCCGCGCGTGCGTCATCTCCACCATCCGCTTCACGGGGTTCACGGTGCCCAGGGCGTTGGAGACATGGGCCACCGCCACGAGCTTCGTCTTCGGGCCGAGGAGCGCCTCCATCGCCTCCAGGATCACGTCGCCCCGGTCGTCCAGCGGCGCGACCCGCAGGCGGGCGCCCTTCTCCTCGCACAGCATCTGCCAGGGCACGATGTTGGAGTGGTGCTCGAGGCCGGTGATGAGGACCTCGTCGCCGGCGCCGACGTGGCCGCGGCCGTAGCTCGAGGCCACCAGGTTGATGGCCTCGGTGGTGCCGCGCGTGAAGACGATCTCCCGGGTGTGGGCGGCGCCGATGAACCGCTGGACCGTGCCCCGCGCCGCCTCGTAGGCGTCGGTCGCCCGCATGGACAGCGAGTGCACGCCGCGGTGGATGTTCGAGTAGTAGCTCTCGTAGACGGCGGCCTCGGTGTCGATGACGGCGCGCGGCTTCTGGGCGGAGGCGGCGTTGTCGAGGTACACGAGCGGCTTGCCGTGGACGGTCTCCCGCAGGATCGGGAAGTCGCGGCGGATCCTCGCCAGGTCGAGGGCGCCGGCCGCGGGTCCTCGGGTCACGTGGTTGGTGGTCGCGCTCACGCCAGCGCCTCCTGGATTTCCGCCGCCTGGGGCAGCCGCGACTGGAGGAAGGCGGTGACGCCCGTCCGGATCGCTTCCACCCCGATCCGGCCCACCACGTCGCTGGCAAAGGCGTAGGTCAGCAGCGCCCGGGCCGCCTCCTCGCCGATCCCCCGCGAGCGCAGGTAGAAGAGGGCCGCGGGGTCGATCTGGCCGGTGGTCGAGCCGTGCTTGCACTTCACGTCGTCGGCGAAGATCTGCAGCGCGGGCGTGCTCTGCACCAGGGCCTGGGCCGACAGCAGCAGGTTCTTGTTGGTCTGCATGGCGTCGGTCTTCTGCGCGTCCTTGCGGACCAGGATCGTGCCGTGGAAGACCCCGCGGGCCTGGCCGTCCAGCACGCCCTTGTACAGCTCGCGGCTCGAGCAGTGCGGCACGGCGTGGTCGACGCGGGTGTGGGTGTCCATGTGCTGGCGGCCGCCCGCCACGAAAAGGCCGTTCAGCACGCACTCCCCGCCCTCCGCAGCGAAGACGGTGTTGACGTCGCGCCGGTGAAGAGCGCCACCCAGGGTGACGGAGTGATCGGAGAAGCGCGCCGCGCGCCCCTGCTCCGCGCCGAGGGTCGAGACGTGGAAGGCCGCGTCACCTTCGCGCTGCACGCTGTAGTGGTCCAGCACGGCCCCGTCCTCGAGGAAGGCCTCGGTCACGGCGTTCGTGAGGTACGCCGCGCCGTCGGCGCCGGCCCAGGTCTCGACCACGGTGGCCTGGCTGCGCGCGCGGGCCAGGATCAGCGTGCGCGGATGGCTGACCGACGGCGGACCGTCGCCCGTCGAGAAGTGGAGGACGTGGATCGGCTCCCGCGCGACCTTCCCCGCCGGCACCGCGACCACCGCTCCGTCCTCGAGGAAGGCGGCGTTCAGCGCGGCGAACACGTTCGGCTCGTCTCCGACGTTCCGGCCGAGATGGGGCCGCAGCCGATCGGGCTCCCGAGCCAGCGCCTCGCGCAGGCTCGATACTTCGACGGCGCCGCCCACGGCCGAGAGCTCGCGCATGAAGCGGCCGTTCACGAGCACGACCTCGCGGCATCCGCGCAGGCGGAAAGGCTGCAGCGCCCGGCCGTCGACGCGGCCGGGGGCCGCGGGCGCGAAGGCGGCCCGGGCGATCGGCGCGACGCTCGTGTACTTCCAGGCCTCGTCCCGGGTGGTGGGAAAGCCGCGGGCCTCGAACCGTCCCATGGCCTCGGCGCGCAGCGCGGCCAGCCACGCCGGCTCGCTCCGCCGCGACACGCGGAGCTCGTCGAAACGGGAGCGGTAGACGTCCGTCTCCACGGCCACGCTCATCGCGCCGGCGCCTCCTCGAGCCACGAGTACCCCTTGGCCTCCAGCTCGCGGGCCAGCTCCTTGCCGCCGGACTGCGCGATGCGGCCGTCGATCAGGACGTGGACGAAGTCCGGGACGATGTAGTCGAGCAGCCTCTGGTAGTGGGTCACCACGATCATGGCCCGCTCGGGGCTGCGGAGCTGGTTCACGCCGGCGGCCACGCTCTTCAAGGCGTCGATGTCCAGGCCGGAGTCCGTCTCGTCCAGGACCGCCAGGGCGGGGTCCAGGATCGCCATCTGGAAGATCTCGTTGCGCTTCTTCTCGCCGCCCGAGAACCCCTCGTTCA
>DAINRN010000579.1:0-2561 GCA_036741815.1 Acidobacteriota bacterium | reverse complement strand
AATTTCTTCCGCGAGCCGACGCTCGTCGCGCTACGTGAACTGGCGATGCGCCAGACCGCGTACACCGTCGAGACCCGCCACCCCGGCGGGCAGGAGCCTTCCGCGCCCGCTCCCACGGCGACCATGGCTCGTCCCCGGGAGTCATGGCCGGGCCGGCGGACGGCCGCAGCCCGACATACAGGGACAGCGCGAAGCCCGTTACCGTCACCAGCGCGAAGTACGGATAGAGGGCCAGCACCCGCTCCGGGCTAAAGCCCGAGACCGCGGCCACCAACAGGCCCCAGAACGGCTCGAAGTGGAGCTGGCCCACCTGCCACGTGTGGAGCGGCGAGTTGCCCGCGGCCACGACCTGGCAGAGGGCGACGTTGCTCACACGGTCGCGGCTGGGGCCCAGGGCATAGAGCCGCAGCAATGGATAGTTGGTCACGCCCCAGGCGTAGGCATTGGCCAGGAGCGCCCCGAGCAGCAGCCAGCGCGGGCTCCTGATCTTGAGCAGGAGGGCCAGCCACAGCAGGCCCAGCGCCGGGTAGACGACGCGCGCGGCAGCGAGGAAGGCCGGGACGTCGAGGGACGCGACGTCCAGGCCGATCATGTTCGCCGCCGCCATCCGCGGGTAATCGTACTCCAGGACGACGCCGCGCCCGGCCCTGCTAGAATTGCGCGCTTTGCCCATGGAGCCGCGACCCTCGGCCGCGATTCGCGGCGTGATCCTCGGGATGCTCTTGTCACCGCTCGCGGCCGCGGGCCCGGCCCGCGCCGCGGACTGGTTCCTCCCCCAGGCGTCCGCGCGACTCCAGGGCGCGCGCTACATCCCCTCGGACGAGGCCCAGGTGTGGACGGGCTGGATCGGCGCCGGGGCGGACCTCGTCAGGGCCGGAGGTCTCACGCTCGAGCTCACCGCCGACGTGGAGACGATCCTCGGCCGCGAGCTGCGGACGTTCGACGCCACCCAGGCCAATTACCACCTGTCGGGCGCGGCGCGCCTGTCCTTCGGGAGCGTGAAGGTCGCGCCGTTCCTGCACCACGTCTCGCGGCACCTGGTGGACCGGCCCAAGACCCAGGCCGTGGACTGGAACATCCTCGGCGTCCGCGCGGCGGTCCCGCTCGGCGGCGGGCGGGGATCCGTGGGCGGCAGCATCGGCCATACCACCGAGGTCTCGCTCGTGGGCTACGACTGGGAGTTGACCGCGCACGGCGACGTGGACCTCGTGAGGGGCGGCTTCGGCGCCGTCTATGCGCTCGTCGACCTGCGCCACGTCACCGCGGAGTCCGTCCCCGCTTTCCCGCGCGGCAGCTTCACGGACGTCACGGTGGAGGCCGGCGCGCGGTGGCGCAGCGGTGCGCGCTGGCTGGACACCTTCGCCGCCTTCGAGCACCGCAACGACGTGTACGTGGAGGTCCCCGGCGCGAAGGACCGGCTGCTGCTGGGCTTCCGGATCGGCGGCCTCGCCGGCCGCTGACGGCTAGATCTGCGAGGCCCGCCGGCGCACGTCGGCCAGGACGGACTCGATGGCCTGACGGTCCTCGTCGGCGATCCGGAAGACGACGCCGAAGCTCGGCGGCGGCGGGGGCGCCTCGCCTCTGGCCCACTGCACGGTCGCGGGCAGGCGGCGCGCGGTGGCGGCGGCCTCCCGTCCGAGGCGCACCTCGACCACGACCGACGCGCCGGCGGCGGGCGGCTCGCCCTCCACGGTCACCTGGGCCCCCGTCGAGCTGAGGTCCGTCAGGTAGCCGGACAGACGGCGCGCCCCGTCCACGATCAGGCAGCGCACCACGAACGGCTGGACCCGCGCCACGCCTCGCTTGTCGGGCTCGCCTGACATGGTCCCTTCTAGCTGGCCAGCACGAAGCCCAGGCCCTCGTCCTCGGCCTCGGGCCTCGGGGCCGGCGTGTCCACCCGCCGGACGACGCCGATCACGCGATAGGCCCAGAGCGTGCGGCAGACCTCGAAGCTGGCGAGCTTCGAGTCGGCGCAGATCTCGTCCACCGTGCGCGTCCCCTCCAGGCCCGTCAGGATGGACAGGACCTCGGGACGCAGGACAAGCCCGCGCAGGGCCTCGTCGTAGCGGTTGGCGCGCGTGTACTGCGCCCGGAGGCCGCCCACGCCGCGGTCGATCCGGCTCCAGGCCTCGATGCGCCGGATCCCCTCCATGATGATCTCCGGCGTGCTGATCTTGAGGGTGATGGCCTCCGAGGATCCGGCCTGCTCCTGCATGCGGTAGTGGCCTTCCGTCCACAGGAACGCGCCGTAGATGATCTCCTGGGTCTGTTCCGTGACGGCCTTGACCAGGTCCTTGGGGGCGAGGATGCCCTTCTCCACGAGGATAGTGCCCAGCCGCTTGCCGGCTTGACGTCGCGGCCGGCCTCCGCGAACTGGCGGAGCGTGACCTTCCCGCGCCGGTGCAGCAGCTCGCCGAGCCGCTCGTCGGGGCTGGTGGACGAGGCGAACACCAGCCGGCCCTCCTGCACGTGGAGGCTCTTCCCCACGCCCACGTGGGTGAGGGTGAGCACGCCCGTCCAGCGCTGCTCGTGGACGATCTGGACGAGCTCGGGGACGTCGT
>DAINRN010000578.1:0-2567 GCA_036741815.1 Acidobacteriota bacterium | reverse complement strand
CATTGGCGGAGCCGACGATGACCCCCGCATCGTTGATGTCGCGGGCTACCGTCCGAGGCTTGGCCGGCAGGCCGGGCAGCGCGACCATGCCGTTGGCGTCCGTGTACAAGAAGGCACGAGTGCCCGCAGGGCCGTTGGACCAGCCCACCACGTCGCCGTTCTCGTTGATGGCCCAGCCGACGCTACTGCTGTCGCCGGGCAGCGCTCCGAGGTCTTCGACGACGTAACTTGCCTGGGCCATGGCCGACCGGACTGGCACGAGACCAAGAACCAGGACGCTCGCCAGCCCGAGGAAGCGCATGGATCCCAACGTGAGCTTCTGATGCATCAATCCACCCCTCGCTAGTGTGTCGGGTAGACCAACTGCAATAGCGAGGCCATAGGCGTGCTTCTCGGCACAGCCCTGCGCCGCGTCGCGAACGACGTTGGGCGGGGGCCTCTTTGGCCAGGACGCGCAAGGACATAGGAGGAACCTCCCGCGCCACCGGGACCGCTTACGTATTGCGGCGCTCTTACGGAATGCGGCGCTCGCTCAGGATCTGCGCGAGCATGCGGAGAGGGCGGTAATACGTGCGCGCCGGCCTCAGAAGGCCGCGGCACACCCATCCGATGAGGAGGTCTAGTACACGCCCAAGTCGTCGATCCAGATCTTTCCCTGGCTCCCGGGTTTCTCCGCCCCGCGGTCGATCACGAAGACGACGGCGCGCACCTTATCCAGGTCCAGGCGGCCGTCCGTCCTCTTGTTGATCGAGCGCAGGCGCGCGAACGGGACGGCCACGCGGCGCCACTCGGTCGAGGTCCGCACGGACGTGAACCAGTACTCCAGCCCGTCGTCCGCCGACGCGGGGTTGCGGTCGCGGACCTGCGCCCAGATCCGGTAGACGCCGTCGCCCTTGATCCCGAAGACGAGGCCGGACCGGGCGGTGAGGTCTCTGTCCTGCTCGTTCACCATCGCGCAATAGGTGTGCGGGTAACCCGGATCGGGCACGCCCAGGCGGAACTGGAGGCGGGCGGCGCCCTTGCCGTCGGCCCCGCCGACGGGATCCACGAGGGGCGCGGCCAGGTAGGACCGGGGGTCGAAGGCGGGCCGGAAGACGGTCCCGGAGTCGAAGGAATCCACGACCGCGGCCGCGGCGGGAGCGGCGGGCTCGGGCGGCCAGGCACCGCGCTGTCTCCGCTTCTCCGCCGCGTCGGGCGGGAACACGTAGATCGGGTTGGAGAGGATCCAGGGCACGTCCCAGCCGGGAACGCGGACCTCGACGCGGTAGACCCCCGGATCGACGGCCTCGAGAGCCACCGTCCCGTCTCCCTGCCCCACCTCGTGGCCGCCGCGCAGGAGCGCGAAGCGCGCGCCGCGGGGCGCGCGGCCGCCCGCGCGCAGGCGGAGGCCCGGCCGCGGCGAGACGGTGTCGCCCATGGTCCAGCGGTCGCTCCCCGCCTCGGCCACGAACGAGAAGCCGCTCGCCGGCGCCAGCGCGTCCACCCCCACGTAGGAGCGCCCGCGGGCCAGCGCCTCCACGATGGCGCGCCCGTCGCGCCGCGGCTCGCCCTCGAGCGGGGCCTCGAGCAGGACGTGGTTCCGGAACAGGCCGAACAGTGACGCGTACGACGGCACGCGAAGGGCCGCGTCCTTGCGGATCGGGATGCGCGCGTGGGCGTCGGCGCCCGCGATCCCGGGTACGTCGCGCTCGGCGAGGAGCGCGTCCCACCGCTCCAGGGCCGAGCGCGGCGCGCTGAGGCTCTGGAGCAGCGCGTAACGGGGGTTCAAGGCGTAGAGCGAGGCCGATTTCAGCAGGCTCCAATAGCCCGCCTCCCGCCACTGGCTGTCGGCGTTCAGGAGCTCGATGCCCCAGGGGCCGGGGAGGTCCCAGCCGGTCCATCGGAAGTCCTCTCGCGCGCTCAGCGGGTGGGCCGCGAAGGCGGCGCCTCCCAGCAGGCGGACGTCGTCCAGCGCGTCCGCCGCGTCGCCCGAGAAGCGGAACGCCGGGTCCGGGATGCCGAGGCCGAGCAGGTGCCCCGACTGCGTGGAGGCCTCCACGCCGACCATCACCACCGTCGTCCCGTGGTAGCCCTCGACCTCCTTGGCGTCCAGGTTGTTGTGGTCGGTGATGCCCAGGAAGTTGAGGCCGAGGGCTTCGGCCGTGGCCGCGACCGCCTGCGGGGTGCCCGTCCCGTCGGAGGCGGTGGTGTGGACGTGGACGACACCCGCGACCCGCGTGAAGCCGTCCGCGGGTTCGGCGCCCGTCAACGCGAGCGGACGCCAGAGGGCGGCCCGAAGGGCGATCGCGCCCGCGGCGAGCACCACCGCCGCCGCCACGAGGCGGCGCAGCGCGGAGGGCCGGGCGGACGGTGCTGCGGCTACGTCCCCTCCTGCCAGGAGGCCAGGTAGGACTTCTGCTCCCGGGTGAGGCGGTCGATGCCGATGCCCATCGACTCCAGCTTGAGCCGGGCGATCTCCCGGTCGATCTCCAGGGGGACCCGGTGCACCTTCTTCTCGAGCGTGCGTCCGTTGCGCGCGATGTACTCGGCGGAGAGGGCCTGGTTGGCGAAGCTCATGTCCATGACCG
>DAINRN010000577.1:0-2580 GCA_036741815.1 Acidobacteriota bacterium | reverse complement strand
ACGGCCTCGTCGCCCTCGACGGCCTCGGGCCGGTCGGTCACGTCCAGCATCGTCAGGTCCATGCAGACGGTACCCACGACCGGCGCGCGGCGGCCGCGCACGGCCATGTGCCCCTTCTCGCGCATGGCGTCCGTCCGGGGGACGCCGTCGGCGTACCCGAGGGGGACGGTGGCGATCCGCGAAGGCCGGGGTGCCACCCAGCGGCCGCCGTAGGAGACGGCCGTGCCCTTCGGGACGTCCTTGATCAAGGCAACGTCCGCGGAGACGGTCATCACCGGTCGCACGCTCACGGGCGGGCAGAGAGGGCGCGGCCGGACGCCGTAGACGAGCAGGCCGGGACGGGCCAGCGTGTGCGTCGGGCGCACGAAGGCCAGGCCGGCGCTGTTGGCGGCGTGGACGAACCGGGGCCGGATCCCGCGCCCGGCCAGGCGCGCCACGCACGCGTCGAAGAGGTCGAGCTGCCGCTGCGTCGCCGACTCGTTCTCGTCCGCCGACGCCAGGTGCGTCATGACGCCTTCGACCTCGACCCGTCCCGACTCGGCCAGGCGCGAGACGGCCTCGTCGAACTCCGTCGGGGCGAAGCCCAGCCGCGTCATCCCCGTGTCGACCTTCACGTGGACGGGGCACGGCGCGCGCGATCCACGCGCGGCGTCGAGGGTCCACTCCAGTGTGCGCGGCGTGGAGACGACGGGGACGAGACCGTGCTCGATGAGGAGCCCGCCCTGGCCCCGGCCGAAGGCGGCCAGCACCACGATGGGGACGCCGATGCCCGCGGTCCGGAGCGCGATCGCCTCTTCGACGTAGGCCACGGCCAGCCTCTCCGCCCCGAGGCTCACGAGGTGGCGGGCGACCTGGGCCGCGCCGTGGCCGTAGGCGTCGGCCTTCACCACGGGCATGAGCGGCACGGGCACGGCGGACTGGAGGGCCCGGAAGTTGGCGGCGAGCCGGTCGAGGTCCACCGTGGCCCGCGCGGGCCGCAGCGCGTCGAGTACGGCGGCCAGGCTCATCTCAGGACGATCGTACCTTCTGCCGCCCGCCCTACGTCGACCGCCAGTCGTAGTTCTCGAACCGCGTGTACTCCTTGATGAAGGCGAGCTTCAGCATGCCGGTGGGACCGTTGCGCTGCTTGCCGATGATGATCTCGGCCACGCCCCGGTTCTCCTCCGTCGGCTTGTACTCCTCTTCGCGGAAGATGAACATCACCACGTCCGCGTCCTGCTCGAGCGCCCCCGATTCGCGAAGGTCGGACAGCTGCGGCCGCTTCTCGGTGCGGGCCTCCGGGGCGCGGGAGAGCTGCGAGAGGGCCATCACCGGGACGGACAGCTCCTTGGCCAGGCCCTTCAGCGATCGGCTCACCGCGGCGATCTCCTGCTGCCGGTTCTCGCTGCGTCCGGGCGCGGAGCACAGCTGCAGGTAGTCCACCACCACCAGGCCCAGGCCGTGCTCGGCCTTCAGGCGGCGGCACTTGGCCCGCATCTCCAGCGGCGTGAGGGACGCGGAGTCATCGATGAAGATCTTGGAGGCCGAGAGGTCGGCGTAGGCCTTGGCCAGACGCGTCCAGTCCTTCTCCTGTAGGTTGCCGGTGCGCAGGCGGTGCGCGTCCACGCGCGCGTCCGAGCAGAGCATGCGCAGGACGAGCTGCTCCTTGGCCATCTCCAGCGAGAAGATCCCCACCGTCTCCCCGGTGCGGGCCGAGGCCGACTGCGCGACGTTGAGGCAGAAGGAGGTCTTGCCCATGGCCGGGCGCGCCGCCACGATGATGAGGTCGCCCTTCTGCAGGCCGCTCGTGCGCTCGTCCAGGTCCACGAAGCCCGTGGGCAGGCCGGTGACCAGCTCCTTCGACTGGGAGAGCTGGTCGATGGTCCGGAAGCTCTCCTTGACGATCTCGCGGATGCCGATGAAGCCCTGCCGCAGCCGGTGCTCCGCGATGTCGAAGATGGCCTTCTCCGCGCGATCCAGGATCACGGCCGGCTCGTCCTCGGCCTCGTAGCAGGACTGGACGATGCGGTTGCTGGCGTGGATCAGGTTCCGCAGCGCGGCCTTCTCCTTGATGATGCGGCTCCAGGCCTCCACGTTGACGATGCGGGGCATCCCGTCCGTGAGGCTCGCCACGTAGGCGGCGCCGCCCACCGCCTCCAGCGCCGCGCTCTTGACCAGCTCGTCCCTGACGGTGACGAGGTCGATGGTGGCGCTGCGCTCGGCCAGTGCGGCCATGGCGTCGAAGATCCTGCGGTGGCCCTCCCGGTAGAAGTCGTCGCGGGTCAGGATCTCGGCGGCGGAGTTGAAGGCGGATCCGTCCACCAGGACCGCGCCCAGCACGGTCCGCTCCGCCTCCGCGTTGTGCGGTAGCGTCTTCTCTTTGGGGATGAGCTCGGTGGCCACGGTCCTGTACTAAAGAGAGACCCACTCTATCCCAGGGTGGGACCGGCGTGAGGAAATTTTTTGCGGCGGCGGTCGCTTCGCCGTACGCTACGTCGAGCCCGGATGCAAGTGATCGAGGACACTCGATGAAGCGATGGCTTTGCCGGTCGGGGCTGGCCCTCGCGGCGCTCGCGCTCGGAAGCGCGGCCGCGGCCGAGG
>DAINRN010000576.1:1282-2593 GCA_036741815.1 Acidobacteriota bacterium | reverse complement strand
GACCGCCCGCAGCCGCGCCTCGACCGCGACCGCGAATCGGGCATGGCGGTGTCCGTGGGGCGTATTCGCGAGGACAACCTCTTCGACCTCAAGCTGGAGGTCCTCGTCCACAACACCATCCGCGGCGCCGCCGGAGCGGCAATCCTCAACGCGGAGCTGCTGAAGGACCGGGGACTGCTGCCATGACCGCAAGACAGTGAAGGTCGCCCTCGTCGGCCACGGCAAGATGGGCCACGAGGTCGAGGCAGTCCTGCGCGAGCGGGGCCACGAGCCCGCCATCGTCGCCAGGGGCGCGGCCCTCCCCACCGGCAGCACGGTCGGCATCGATTTCACCAGGCCCGACGCCGTGCCCGCGAACGTCGAGGCGGCCATGAAGGCCGGCCTCCGCTACGTGGTGGGAACCACGGGATGGGCGGACCGCCTCGAGGACGTGCAGCGCATCGTGACCCAGTCGGGCGGCGGCCTCGTCTACGCCGCCAACTTCTCCGTGGGCGTGAACCTGTTCTACAAGATCGTCCGCGACGCGGCGGCGACCCTGGCGAAGTTCCCCGACTACGACCCCTACATCCTGGAGCGCCACCACCGCCAGAAGAAGGATGCCCCGTCCGGAACCGCAAAGGTCCTGGCCGGCATCGTCTCGTCCGCGGGCGGCAAACGTCCCAAGTCGACGTCCACCCTCGAAGGCGCGTTGCCCGAGGACACCTTCCACATCACCGCCGTGCGGGCCGGCGGCATCGTTGGCGATCACACCGTGGGCTTCGATTCCGGAGGCGACGAGATCCTTCTCGAGCACCGCGCCCGCACCCGCAGAGGCTTCGCCCTGGGCGCCGTCCTGGCCGCGGAATGGATCTCGACCCGCACCGGCTTCCACTCCTTCGACACCGTCCTGGAGGATCTCGTCACTGCGAGGTGAGCCGGTTGGCGGGTGAGGTCCGCGTCGGGTGGCTGGAACGTCATCCGCTTCTCGCCGCCGCCGGCGCTTCCGCCGGGTTTCTCGCCCTCGCCCAGGCGACGTTCCTCCTGGTGCGCAACCGCTCCTTCCTCGGCCCCGAGATGGCGGCCGGGCTGACGAAGTTCTCGGTCGTCCTCGCCGTGGTGAATGTCCTCCTCCTCATGCCCATCGCGGCCGTGGTACGGCGGCTGCTGCCCGCCTGGCGCAACGGAGACCGCCTCGGGGCGAGCTGGTCCGTGTGCTTCGGGCTCGCGGCGGCCCTGGCGGCCTGGATGATCGCGGCCTTCCTGACCTCTTCCTCCGCGGTGCCCGGGCGCCTCGCGCCGTGGATCAACGCCGCCGCGGCGCTCACGGTCGGT
>DAINRN010000576.1:0-1272 GCA_036741815.1 Acidobacteriota bacterium | reverse complement strand
GACCAGGGCCCACGCGCGGATCCAACGATAGGGCGGCGTCGGCCCTGCAGCCGCGCTATCGATGGATCCGCGCGTGGGCCCTGGTCGCCCTCGCTCTCGTCCTGCTGCTCTTCGTCCCCTATCCGCCATCACCGGCCAGGCCCGATGAGGCCAAGCGCGGACCGGCCGCCGTCGACGCCACGCGCCCGGACGTGGTCCTCATCTCGATCGACACGCTGCGCGCCGACCACCTCGGCGCGTACGGGCGAGCGCCGACGATCACGCCCGCGATGGATCGCATCGCCCGCGAAGGAGTCGTGTTCACGCGGAGCCTGGCCTCCAGCCCCTGGACCACTCCTAGCGTCGCATCGATGCTCACCGGTCTCCCCACCGTCCGCCACGGCGCGGGCCTGCCGCTGAGCGCCGGGTTCACGTTCCGGCGCTCGCCGCTGGAAGGCCGCTTCACCACGCTGGCCGAGCGCTTCGCCGCCGCGGGGTACCGCACCCGGGGCGTGGTGGCGAACGCGTTCCTCCATCCCGAGTCGGGGATGGCCCAGGGCTTCGAGGAGTTCGCGACCCCGTCCGGGGGCGCCATGATGGCCAGCTTCATGCGCGACCTGCCGCTGCCCAGGCTGATCGTGGCCCTCACGCCGCCCGAGAAGTGGGGCGATTACCGGGCCCAGGGCGTGACGGACATCGCGCTGCGATGGCTCGGCGAACCCGACCCGCGGCCGCTCTTCCTTTGGGTCCACTACATCGACCCCCACACCCCCTACCAGGCCGATCCCGCTCGCCTGGACCCGGCCGCGATGAGCGACATGGTCCAGCAGTCCCACCCCCCGCCGCGCGAAGACGGGACGGTGGTCGGCGAAATCTTCGCGGCAACCGACCTCGTCCGGAGCGGATCGCTGTGGCTCGGGCCCCGGGACCGCGAGCGGCTGCAGCAGTACTACGCGGGGGAGGTGGCGTACACGGACAAGCACGTGGGCCGCCTGTTCGAGGCCCTGCGCGCACGGAGCGCGAAACGGCCGATCGTTGGCGCCCTGACCGCAGACCATGGTGAGGAGTTCTGGGATCACGGCCATTTCGAGCACGGCCACGACTACTATCGCGAGGTGACCTGGGTCCCGCTGGTCTTCTGGGGCCCCGGAGGGGTGCCGGCCGGTCGCACGGTGACCACGGTTGTCGGCCTCATCGACGTCGCTCCGACCCTCCTCGATCTGGCGGGCCTGCTGCCGGAAGCTGCGCCGGCCCCCGACGAAGGGCAGTCTCTCGCCGGTCGGTGGGGCACGG
>DAINRN010000575.1:0-2599 GCA_036741815.1 Acidobacteriota bacterium | reverse complement strand
AACCTCGTGGTGGGCCGCCTCACCTGCAACCCGAACGGCTACGGCTTCGTGATCCCGGAGAAGCGCCGGGAGGGACAGGGCGACGTCTACGTCTCCGCCGTGAACCTGAAGGAGGCGCTGCACGGGGACCGCGTGGTGGCGCGGGTCGAGCGCACGACGCCCAAGGGGCCCGAGGGCCGCATCATCCGCGTCCTCGAGCGCGGCTTGCAGCGGATCGTTGGCCGCTACGAGGAGGAGGGCCGCTTCGGCGGGCACGTGGTGCCGTTCGACCGGCGTGTGCTGCACGAGCTGTTCGTGCCGCCGGGGGAGAACGCCGGCGCCAGGCCCGGAGAGATGGTCTCCGCGGAGATGACCCGGCCGCCCACCGCCACCCGCAACCCCACCGGGCGCGTCCTCGCGGTTCTGGGCCGGCTCGAGGACCCGGGCGTGGACCTCAAGGTGGTGATGGCCAAGTACGGCCTCCCCGACGCGTTCCCCGCCGAGGTGGAGGCGGAGGCCAGCCTCGTGCCGACGGAGGTGAGCCGTGCCGACCTCGGCGACCGCGCCGACTTCCGGCGCTGGCCCACCGTGACCGTGGACCCGGAGACGGCGCGCGATCACGACGATGCCATCAGCCTCGACCGCCTGCCGAACGGCAACTGGCGGCTGGGCGTGCACATCGCCGACGTCGCCCACTACGTCCGCGAGGGTTCACAGCTCGACCAGGAGGCGTACCTGCGCGGGACGTCCATCTACTTCCCCGACCGCGTGGTGCCCATGCTGCCCCACGCGCTCTCGAGCCGGATCTGCAGCCTGGTGGAGGGAGAGGACCGCCTGACCCAGACCGTGGTGCTGGAACTGGATGCCCGCGGCAAGGTGCAGAAGGCGGATTTCCACGACGGCGTGATCCGGAGCGCCGCCCGCCTCAGCTACCAGCAGGCCCAGGCCATCGTGGACGGCGACGCCGCGTTGCGCAGCCGTTTCGCCGCGCTCGTGCCGCTCGTCGAGGGGATGGACGAGCTGGCGAAGGTCATGCGCAAACGGCGGTACGAGCGGGGGTCCCTGGACTTCGACCTGCCCGAGCCGAAGCTGGTCCTGGGCGCGTCCGGCGAGATCACGGGCATCGTGGCCACCGAGCGGCTGGACAGCATGAAGGTCATCGAAGAGTTCATGCTGGCGGCCAACGAGGCGGTGGCGGAGAGGCTGGCCAAGGCGGACATCCCGGCGCTCTTCCGCGTCCACGAGACCCCGGACCCCCAGCGCGTCGAGGAGTTCACCGAGCTCGTGGCCTCCTTCGGCTATCGCATCCCCACCAACCTGGAGGGCATCCGCCCCGAGGACTTCCAGCTCGTCCTGCGCCAGATCGACGGCAAACCCGAGGAGAAGCTGATCTCCTACCTGCTCCTGCGGACCATGAAGCTGGCCCGCTACCACGAGGAGAACCTCGGCCACGACGGCCTGGCCACCGAGACGTACGCGCACTTCACGAGCCCCATCCGGCGCTACCCCGACCTCGTCGTCCACCGCGCTCTGCGCGCCGTGCGCCAGGGCGGGGACCACGGCCACATCAAGGAGGCGCTGCCCGAGATGGGCCGGCATCTCTCGGAGATGGAGCGCCGCGCGGACGAGGCGGAGCGCGAGCTCGTGGAGTGGAAGAAGGTCCGCTTCATGGCCGACAAGCTGGGGGAGACCTACCCCGGGTACATCACGGGGGTGCAGGCCTTCGGCCTCTTCGTGGAGCTGGACGAGCTCTACGTGCAGGGCCTGGTCCACGTCTCGTCGATGACGGACGACTACTACGTCTACAACGAGAAGGCCCACGCCCTTAAAGGCGAGAACACGCGCAAGGTCTACCGGCTGGGGGACAGGGTCGAGGTGCAGGTCGTCCGGGTGGACCTCGAGCGCCGGCAGGTGGACTTCGCCCTCGTGGACGTCCTGGAGCGCGCGGCGGCAGGGTCCCGCAAGGGGCGGCCTCCTTCGGTGGCCCGCGAGCGGCGGACAACGGCACCGGGCGCCGGAAGCGCTCGACCCCGGCGCGGCCGGCGAGGTGGCTGAGCCCGGCCCCGCCTGCCCGACGTGACCCACGCGTTGCCGTCCGCTACAATGGCCAGCGCTTTCCGCTCGATCCCCTCGGAGCGGGCCAGCGCGCCCGCGGAAAGGGAGGTCCTCAATGCCCGGTGACGTCAGGAGCGTGGCCCTCAACCTCACGAGCAAGGAGCTCATCTTCCTGCAGAAGGTCACGCGCCAGGAGTACCACTTCATCACGGACGAAGAGCAGGAAGCGCGCTTGCGCCTGCGGGACAAGCTGCTGGAGGGCTTCTTCGACCAGAACGAGAACCGTATCGTCCTGAACCTCACTCGCGACGAGCTGCTCTTCCTCATCAAGCTGGCCCGCGAGAACTACTCCTTCATCGTGCGCATCGAGAAGGAGGCCCGCCTGGCCCTGGCCGCCAAGCTGCACAAGACCGCGGAATCGGTCTTCGGCGTCACCAGCAAGGAGGAGTAGCTGCCCCGCCGGGCCGCTCCCAAAGCAAGGGGCCGCTCCACACCGGCCCGGGTCCGCCTCGATTACGGCGGGTGCCTTGCGGACCGCGTGGGACGCGCGGGCTTCACGCGCGCC
>DAINRN010000574.1:0-2603 GCA_036741815.1 Acidobacteriota bacterium | reverse complement strand
CCAGCTGGCAGCCGCCCTCGGCCAGGCGCACCACCGCGAACTCCTTCCCGTCCGGCGTAAGGTCGGCTTCCAGCACGTTCTCCTGCACCTCGCGCGGCGCGCCGCCGAGCAGGGGCACGCGGGCCAGCGTGCCCACGACCGAGCCGCCCGCGCCCACCGCGCGCTGGAGGAGGATGGCCATCTCGTCACCCGCCACCGCGAGCAGCGCCGTGTCGGCCGGCGAGAGGGAGCGGGACTCCCCGGTGTCGAGTCGCGCCGAGTAGACGGCGCCCGGCTCGCCCTCGAAGCGCGCGCTGTAGAGGACCGTGTCCCCGCCCGGTGCGAAGCGCGCGGCCTGCACCGTGCCCCGGCGGAAGGTGACCTGGCGGTACGTGGCCCCGGCCGGGGCGTCGCCGCCGCGCCCGGCCACGTAGGCGATGCCCGCGACCGCCGCGAAGACGAGCACCCCCGCCAGCGCCCGCCACGCCCAGCGCCGCTCGCCGGGCCGGACGGCGGGCAGCGCCGCCGACGCGGGCGCGGAAAGGGTCTCGAGCGCGAAGGCCAGGTCGCGCGCGGACTGGAACCTCTCCGCCGGCCGCTTCTCCAGGCAGTGGCGCACCACGCGCTCGAGCCCCGGCGGGATGTCGCGGCCGCTCGCGGCCACGTCGGGCGGCTCGTCCCTGAGGATGGCGTGCATGGTCTCCACCGCCGACCCGCCGTGGAAGGCGCGACGGCCGGCGAGCATCTCGTAGAGCACCGCACCGAGGGAGAAGATGTCCGAGCGGGCGTCCACCGCCTCGCCGCGCACCTGCTCGGGGGACATGTAGCCCACGGTCCCCAGGACCACGCCGGGCTCGGTGAGGTCGATGGTGGTGGCGGGGGCTGCGCCGGCGCCCGCGGGCGGCGTGTCCGGCGGGGCCGCCTGCTTGGCCAGGCCGAAGTCCAGGATCTTGACCAGCCCGTCCCGGGTCACGAAGAGGTTCTCGGGCTTGAGGTCGCGGTGAACGATGCGGCGGTCGTGCGCCGCGGCGAGGCCCCGGGCCATCTGCTGCGCGAAGTCGAGGGCCCTGCGCGCGGGCATCGGCTCCGCGGCCAGCCGCTCGCGCAGCGTCTCGCCTTCGAGCAGCTCGGAGACCAGGTAGTGGACGCCCTGGTGCTCGCCGGTGTCGTGGATGGCCAGGATGTTCGGGTGGTTGAGCTGTCCCGCGGCCCGCGCCTCCTGCTCGAACCGGCGCAGCCTTTCGGGGTCCGAGGCCACCGCGGCGGGCGGCACCTTGATCGCGACGTCCCGCCCCAGGCGCAAGTCGCGCGCCCGGTAGACCTCGCCCATCCCACCGCTGCTCATGGGGGACACGATCTGGTACGGGCCCAGGCGGGCCCCGGCCGCGAGGGGCATGGAGAGTCGGTGGCCGGATTATAGGCGTGTTATAACGGCCGTTGAACGCAACAGGAGGAGGATCCATGCGCACGCTGCTCGCCGCCGCCGTCCTGGCCGTTCCCACGCTCGTTCCCGGGGCGGACACCGCCCCCATCGCGACCGAGGTCGAGCGGGGTGTCGCGGCCTACAACGCGCAGCAGATCACATACTACGAGGAGGCCCTGGCCACCGACGTCGTCTACATCGCCGAGGACGGCGCGACGTTCGAGGGCAAGGAGCGCGTGCTGCGCCTCTTCACCCGCATCTTCGGGCGGCCGCAGCCGCCGCGGCTCGCGGTCACCGACGTGGTCACGGGCGGGAAGGGAGAAGCGGCCTGGGCGCGCTTCAAGTGGACGCTGACCTCCGGCACCGAGAGCCGGCAGGGCGTGACCTCCATAATCTTCATCCGCGCCGGCGACGCCTGGCAGGTGGTCCAGATCCACAACACGCCGTCGGGCCACGCCATGGCGGCGCCCTCTCCGGGCGCGTCCCCCGTGGCTTCGCCCAAGCACTGACCACCTTCCGCTGAGCGCGATTCGCGCACGCGCGCCGGGACGCCGAAGTCCCTCTCTGCTCCCTCGGCGCTAAGCGCTGTCAGGCGGGCGTGTCTACTTACGCGCTGGTCTTACGGTTGGCCGGGTTCCAGAAAATGGAGTGGCGGCCACCCTCGCGTAGGAGCTGGCAACCATGGGCCGTGAGATGGCGGACGAGATCGTTGCGCTTCACTCAACCGGAACGGCCAGCGGCTCGCGGACCACTTGGTGGCCCTCCGATTCTTGCCTGGCCAGGTCGCGGTTGGCTTGGATGATGAGCTTCACGGCCTCTTTCAGGCTCTCGCGAGCCTCCTCCACGCTGCGCTCCTGAACATTGCACCCCGGAAGTTCCTCGACATGCCCGATCCACCAGTCGCCCACATGCTCGAAGACACCCGTGTAACGGTTGTCCATGCTGGTCATTCTCGCACGATCAGAGCCATCCCCAGACGGTCCGGGTCACGTCGAAAACGTAGCGCGCGCGCCGCCTCCCCTTGCATGCCGCCAGTCCGTGTGGTACATACTGAACCGAATGGTTCAGTATGCGCGGGCCCGCCTCGATACCTCGTTCGCCGCGCTCTCGGATGCCACCCGACGCGGCGTTCTGGAGCAGCTCGGACGTTCCGACGCTTCGATCACGGACCTTGCCGAGAAGTTCCACATGACCCTCACGG
>DAINRN010000573.1:574-2605 GCA_036741815.1 Acidobacteriota bacterium | reverse complement strand
TAGCCGACCACCCGGATGATGGGCGGCGGCTCGGAGCGCACGCCCGGGACCTGCTCCAGCAGGTTCGCCAGCACGGAGATCACCTTGTTGGGCGGGGTGTGGTAGTTCACGCCCACGGTCACCAGGCGCGAGTGCGGGGCGCGGGGCATGCTGTAGTTCAGGATGGCGTGCCGCGCCACGTCGTTGTTGGGGACGGTGAGGGTGTCGCCGTCCCATGTCTGCAGCCGCAAGGCGCGCCACGAGACCTGGTCGATGCGCCCGTCCCTGTCCCCCACGCGCACCCAGTCGCCCACGCGGAAGGGGGCCTCGGTGTGGAGCGCGATCCCCGCGAACAGGTTGCCGAGCACGTCCTGCATGGCGAGGCCGACCACGGCGCCCACCACCGCGGAGGTGGCGAGGAACGGCGTCAGCTCCAGGCCGAACCAGTGGTGGGCGATGGCGCCCAGGCCGACGCCGTAGGCCAGCACCGATATCACGCTCCCGAGCAGGGAGGGCGGGGCCGCGCCCTGCCGGCGCCGGAACAGAGCCTGGAAGGCGAGCACGGTGCCGCGCACGAGGAGCATCAGGAACGGGACGAGGAAGACGAGCGCCAGCCACCCGGAGTCGGGGAAATGGCCGCCGCCGAAGATCAGCAGCCCCAGCGCCGCGGCGGTGGTCGCGGCGAACGGCCCCACCAGCGGGCGGAACGCCGGCCGCAGCCGGGCCAGGCGCGCCAAGGCGAGGATGGCGATCAGTCCGCCGGGCAGGGCCAGCCCGACGAGCAGGCCGTGCTTCACGCGGTGTCCCCCGCGCGCAGCGCGCGCACCACCTGCGCGGCGGGCCCCTGGAGGAACGGGCGGATGGCGGCCAGGCCGCGGGCGCCCGCCTCGACCACGCGCCCGGCGTTGCCGGCGTCGATGCCGCCCACCGCGTGCACCGGGATGCGGAGACTCCGCGCCGCCTCCGACAGCGGGCCGAGGCCGAGGGCCCGCCCCTCCTTCCCCGGCGTGTCGAAGACCGGCCCCAGCAGCACGAAGTCGGCGCCCTCGGCCTCCGCGCGGCGCGCTCCGTCCACGCTGTGGCGGGACGCGCCCACGACGAGAGAGGGGAAGGCCCGCTTCACATCGCGCACGGGGAGCCCGTCCTCCGGGAGCTGCACGCCCTGGGCGTCCCCGGCCACGGCCACGTCGGGCCGGCCGTTCACGAGCACCATGGCGGCGCCCGCGGCAGCGGCGACGACCTCGACCACCAGCGCGCGCAGGGCGCGGCCGCCCAGGTCCTTCTCGCGGACCTGTACCGTGTCCACGCCCGCTGCCGCCGCCTCGCGCACCAGCGCCGTCAGGTCACCGCCCGCCAGGCGGCGGCGATCCGTGATGAGGGTGATGGTGACCAAGGAAAGCCGTCACCGTTCCCGAACGAGATGCTGGCGCGCCTCGTGGACGGCCAGCACGATGTTGACGAGACCCAACCCCGACACCGTGCCGCGCATGAAGGGGTTGAGAAGGAGGGTCCGCACCACCGGGTACTGCAGCAGGTAGTTCGCCTCCCAGAGGCTGCCGGTCAGCGGGGTGGTGGGCGTCGTCCAGGGCGCGACGAGCAGGACCACGCCGACCATGAGCGAGCTGAGCACGGAGAGGAATACAGCCAAGGGGCGCGCTAGCGCAGAGCCGCCCTCAGGTCTCGCACCTTGGCCGCGACGTCGCGGAAGTTGGCGTCCTGCCCGTAGAGGTCGGTGAACATGTGCAAGGCCTTGTCCATCTCCCCGGCCGCCTCGAGGGCCATGGCGAGGTCGTAGCGCAGGCCGTGGTACTCCTCCTCGGTGCGGTCCGGGGCCTTGAGGCCCTTCTCGAACCACTTCACCGCCAGCTTGGGCATGCCCTTTTCCATGAAGCAGATCCCGAGCATGCTGCTGCACTCGAGCGTGCGGTTCTCGTCCTTGGCCGCGAGCTGGAACTCGGCTATGGCCTCGTCGATGAGGCCCATCTCCTTGTAGTCGATCCCGAGGTGGTAGCGGGTGTCGTAGTCCTCCTTCCCGAGCTCCTTGTCGACGCC
>DAINRN010000573.1:0-564 GCA_036741815.1 Acidobacteriota bacterium | reverse complement strand
TTGAAGATGTCGGCCAGACCCGCGTCCCCCAGCTGCGTGGACGAGGCCTCCGGGGGCGGCTCCTCCACGGCGGCCTGGGCGCCGAAGAGCGCGTCCAGCTCGGTCTCCAGGTTGCCGCCCTCGAAGGGCGACGCCTCCGCCGCCGGCTCCGCCTCTGGCTCCGCCACCGGCTCCGGTTCCACCGCGGCGCTCTCGGGTACCAGGGACTCGGCTGCCGGCTCCACCACGGTGTCGGCCGGCGCCTCCTCGAAGGAGGGCGCGATGTCGCCCTCCAGGTCCAGGTCCCCCAGCGGGCCGGGCGCGGGCGCCTCCCGTGCCGGCTCCTCCACGGGCTTCTCCAGGGCGGCGCGGTCCAGCCCCAGCTCGGCGATCTTCGCCAGCAGGGCCGGGTGCTCCGCATAGCGGGCGCTGATCTCCTGGAGCGCCTCCACGGCGTCCTCCACGAAACCGAGCGAGACGTAGGAGTCGACCTCGTCGAGGACCTTCTGGAGGTCCGCGGGCAAGGAGGGCGGCGGCGGGGCCTTGACGGCCTTCACCCGCAGATCCGCAGCGAGAGCCGAACCC
>DAINRN010000572.1:0-2614 GCA_036741815.1 Acidobacteriota bacterium | reverse complement strand
CCTGACCGCCCAGCGGCAGGACCTGCTGGACTCCATCGCCGAGCTGGACCAGGCCATCCGCAAGATCGACCGCACCTCCAAGGAGCGGTTCAAGGAGGCGTTCACCGTCATCAACCAGCACTTCGGCGAGATCTTCAAGCAGCTCTTCGGCGGGGGCACCGCGGGGCTGAGCCTCCTGGACGAGGACGACCTGCTGGAGAGCGGCATCGACGTTATGGCCCAGCCGCCGGGCAAGCGGCTGCAGAACGTCCTGCTCCTCTCGGGCGGAGAGAAGGCCCTGGCCGCGATCTCGCTCCTCTTCGCGATCTTCCAGTACAAGCCCTCGCCCTTCTGCATCCTCGACGAGGTGGACGCGCCCCTCGACGACGCCAATATCGGCCGCTTCGTGCGCATGCTGGAGGGGCTCAAGGAGCAGACGCAGTTCGTCCTCATCACCCACTCGCGCAAGACCATGGAGATCGCGGACCAGCTCTACGGCGTCACCATGGAGGAGCCGGGGGTGAGCAAGCTCGTGAGCGTGAAGCTGAGCTGACATGCGGCAGCCCCTGGTCCGCGGCTTGATGGTGCTGGCCGGCGGGTCGATCCTCCTGGCCGGTGTCTCCGCTCCGCGGACCCACGGCGCCGCGCGGGATCGCGACGAATCGGAGATCCGCGCGGTGCAGGCCCGGCAGGCCGAGGCCTGGAACCGCCACGACGCCCGGTCCTACGCGGACCTGTTCACCGAGGACGGCGACGTCGTCAACGTGGTGGGCTGGTGGTGGAAGGGGCGGGCCGAGATCGAGAGCAAGCTCACGACGGCGTTCGCGCAGGTCTTCAAGGAGAGCACGCTCACGATCACGGAGGTGCAGGCCCGGTTCCTCACCCCGGAGGTCGCCGTGGCCCACGTGCGCTGGACCATGACCGGGGCGAAGACGCCCCCGGGGATACCGGAGCCGCGGGAAGGCATCCAGACGCAGGTCTTGAGCAAGGTCTCGGGACGGTGGCTGATCGCGGCGTTCCAGAACACGAACGGCCTCCCCGAACAGCCGTTCCCCGTCAGCCCACCCGCGGGTTCCCCGGCTCCGCAGCCGCAGCATTGAGAAGACTTTGAAACGGAGGCTGGAAAGGAACGGAGGCCAGAAAGCAACGGAAGACACGCCGAGGGCGTGCGTGACGGCCCTCGGCGCGTCCGAGACTACTGCTTGGGCGCCGGTTTCGCTTCCTTCTTGATGGCCAGGGCCTTGACGTCCGCCGCCGGCTTCGGCTTCCAGAAGTCGGGGTCGTAGGCGATGAACTCCGTTGAGGGCCGGCTGATCGAGGGGGTCAAGGCGTAGAGGGCGGACGAGACCTCCGCGATCATCTCCCTCGCCTGCTTCCGCCGCTCCTTCACGACGTCCTCGCCGCCCAGGGCATCGTCGATGGCCTTGTTGCGCTCCGTCATCTTGGCGGTGATCTCGTCCCACTCCTTGAGAGAGCGGAAGGTCACGAACGTGTTGGCGGGAGCGCCGGAGACCAGCTGGTAGACGGCGGTTTGGACCCAGTTCGCGTTGGCCTTGTCCCGGGCCGCGTTCAGCGCCTTCGTGTACGCCTCGTAGTTGGGCATCTGGCCGATGTTGAGGCGCGTGGTGGCGACGCTGAAGTAGCGCGCCTTCGCCACGTCGTCCATGCGGACGGGCCGGAAGCTCAGGTCGCTCCGGAAGACGGCCAGGGACGTCTTCTGGCTGGCGTGCATGTCGGCGCCCTGCTGGCTCATCTGGTCCATCTCCGCCTGCAGGGACGCGTTCGCGGCCAGGGTGGCGTCGAACTTCTGGCGGGCCTTCTCCATCTCCTCGAAGGACCCGTAGCCCTCGAGGTACAGCACCACGTTGTCGTCGCCCGAGACGGGCGTCAGCCCGAGACGGTGGCCGTCTGCGTTGGCCTTGTTCTGGATGGCGACGAACCGCGCGGCGTTCTTCTCATGGGCGGCCATCCGGCCGGGCGTGATCTCCTCCTTGTTGATGATCAGTACGGGGGGCGGACCGAGCGGAGCCGCCGCCTCCTGGGCGACCGCCGCGCCACCCAGGGCGGCGAGGACGGCGACGAACGGCAGTGTGACTCGATACATGGCCAATTCCTCCTGGCCCGTGTCCGGCGGTGGCGCTCAGAGATAGACGACGACCGACGCGGCACGAGCGGAAATGTCCGAAGGGGGGTGAACGCAGTGGACTCTATGGCCGGCGCGCGGCCGAGTCAAATCGTTGGGGCCGACTCCCCGCCGCCCAACGGGACATCTCCGCCGGGTCGCGCCGCCCGTCCACGACCTCCGCCAGGCGCTGCCCCAGCACCGGACCGAACTTGAAGGCGTGCCCCGAGCAGGCGGCCATGACCCACGCCCGCTCGAAGGGCTCGAGCACGAACCGCTCCTCCGGCTCCACGGCGTAGTAGCAGACCCGCGCCGAGGCCATGCGATACCCGTCGAACCCGGCCAGGCGGTTGCGGCACGTGGCAAAGACCGCCTCCGCCTCTTCGGCGGAGGCCTCGCGCGGATCATCCGGGTCCCCTGCCAGCGAGAACCGGTGGTCACCGACCTTGAGCCCCGTCCCCGCCACGGGCGGCACCAGGTAGAAGCCGGCGTCCTCGCCGATGTCGAGGATCA
>DAINRN010000571.1:257-2625 GCA_036741815.1 Acidobacteriota bacterium | reverse complement strand
AGCCGACATCGACGCGGTGCGCATCCTCCAGGCGGGACCTTGAAGAAGCCGGCGCTGCTCGCGGCGAAGCTCGCCGTGAGCCTGGCCCTCCTCGCCTACCTGCTCTCCACGACGGACCTGGCGGCCCTCAGCGGACGCGTGCGGGGCGGGGATCCGCTGCTCCTGGGCGCCGCGGCCGCTCTCTACGCGGCCATCCTGGGACTGTCCACCTGGCGCTGGCGCGTGCTCCTCGAGGCCCAGGGTTACGCCGCGCCCCTGAGCCGGCTGTCCGCCTCGTACCTGGTGGCCACCTTCTTCAACAACTTCCTGCCCAGCAACATCGGCGGCGACATCGTCCGTGTCCGCGACAGCTCGCAGATCACCGGGTCAACGACCACGTCCGTGGCGGTGGTGGCCGTGGACCGCATCCTGGGCTTCGGCGCCCTCTACTTCCTGGCCGTGGTGGCCTTCATCACCGGCGGACCGGCCCTGCGCGGCCTGGCCGGGGCCCGCGCCCTCATCGGCGGGCTCGGCGTCGTGTTCCTCATGCTGGCCTACATCTTCTTCCGGCCGGGCACCGCGCGCGCTCTCATGGCCGCGTCGGGCCTGGCGCGCATACCCTGGGCCCGCGAGAAGTTCGAGGTCGTGCAGGCCGCGGTCCACGTATACCGTGCGGAGCTGGCTGCCGTCTTCCTGGCTTTCGGGGCGAGCGTGGCCCTCCAGTCCGTGGTGATCTTCTACTTCTACACGGTGGCGCGGGCGCTGCGGATCCCGCTCTCGCTGCCGGCGTGCTTCCTCATGGTGCCGCTGAACATCCTCATCCAGACGGTGCCCATCTCCTTCAACGGCTGGGGCGTGCGCGAGAGCGTCTTCATCCTCTACTTCAAGCAGGTGGGGCTGCCCAAGGACAGCGCGCTCGCCTTCAGCCTGGTGGGGGCCGGCCTCATCGTCCTGCTCTCGCTCTCCGGCGCGGTGGTCTGGACCTCGCGTGGCGGGGGCGAGGAGCCCGCCGCGACCTGATGCCGGTCGGCGTCCTCCACGTCTGCGACAAGTTCGGCGTGGCCGGTTCCAGCATCCACGGGGTCTCGCGGCTGTTCTCGTGGTGGTTCCCGCGCTACGACGCCGCGCGCTTCCAGGTCAGCCTCTGCGGCCTCAAGGGCCCGGAGCCGGGGTCCCGCAGCCTCGAGGCCCAGGGCATCCCCGTGCGGCACCTCGGCCGCGGCCGCTTCGACCCGCGCATCCTGACCGACCTCGTGCGCCTGGCCCGCGAGCGCGGGGCGCGGATCCTGCACGTCCACGGGTACGCGGCCGCGGACTTCGGGCGCCTGGCCGCACGCCGCGTGGGGGCCGCCCTCGTCCTGCACGAGCACTTCGCCGATCCGCGGATGCCGCCCTACCAGGCCCTGGCCGACCGCGCGCTCGCGTCCCTGACGGACCGCGCGATCGCGGTGAGCGAGTCCACCCGTGACTTCCTGGTGCGCGAGCGCCACGTGCCCGCCCACCGCGTCCGCCTCATCTGGAACGGGGCGCCCCTCGATGAGTTCGCGCCCGTGGCCGCGGCCACGGCCCTCGCCACGCGCCGGCAGCTCGGCGTCCCCGAGGACGCGGTGGTCATCGGCAGCATCGGCCGGCTCAACGAGCAGAAAGGGCACCGCTACCTGCTGGAGGCCGCGGCGCCGGTCCTGGCCGCGGTGCCGCGCGCGCGCGTCCTCGTCGTCGGGGACGGCGACCTCATGGGCCCGCTGCGGGAGCAGGCCCGCGCCCTGGGGATCACGGACCGCGTCGTCTTCGCCGGCCACCGCGACGACATCCCCGCCGTCCTCGGCGCGGTGGACGTCTTCTGCATCTCCTCGACGTACGAGGGAACGCCGCTGACGCTCTTCGAGGCCATGGCCGCGGGCAAGGCCATCGTCTCCACCGCGGTGGACGGGTGCCGCGAGGTGATCGAGGACGGCGTGACGGGCATCCTCGTCCCCCCGCGCGACCCGGCCACCCTGGCCCTGCGCCTCCAGGAGCTGCTCACGAATCCTGGCCGCCGCGAAGAGCTCGCGCGGGCGGCCCGCCGCGCGTCGTCGCGTTACGACATCCGCCGCTGCGTGGAGGCCATGCAGGCCCTCTACGACGAGGTCCTGGCGGAGAGGCGGGGCGCGGCGTGAGCGTGGACCGGTTGCTCCGGCAGGCGCGCGAGGCGTGGGAAGTGCCCCGCGACCTGCTGCTGCGGCGGTATCCACCCTTCGTGACGGGCGGACCGCTGCCCCGTGGCCACGTACCCGTCTTCGTGTTCCACGGCCTGGAGCCGGAGTCCTTCGCGCGCAAGCTGCAGTACCTGGCGGACAACGGCTACCAGACGCTTTCGGCGGACGAGTTTCTCGCCGTGCTCTCGCACGAG
>DAINRN010000571.1:0-247 GCA_036741815.1 Acidobacteriota bacterium | reverse complement strand
GGGGTCGGCGCCGCCGCCCGAGCGGGCGGTGGTCCTGACCTTCGACGACGGCCGGGCCAGCCTCGGCAGCGTCGGCGCGCCACTGCTGCGCCGTCACGGCATGCGGGGCATCGTGTTCCTGGTCCCCGGCCGCACGCCGTCGCGGCCGGACCCGGCGCCCCCGGGACAGGCCGACACCGCGGTCCTCTCGTGGCCCGAGGTCGAATCCCTCGCCGCGTCCGGCCCCTTCGACTTCCAGAGCCACACC
>DAINRN010000570.1:0-2626 GCA_036741815.1 Acidobacteriota bacterium | reverse complement strand
GGGAACGGGCGGCTTCCAGACGCCGCCCGAGAGCTTCAGCGTCCTGCGGCTCAACGGCCGCATGGGCACGGGCGGCAGCTGGAGCCTGGGCGGCCTCGTGGCGGACAGCGCGAGCACGGCCTGGAGGGCGGCCGCGGAGTTCATCATCGATCCCGGCAGCGGCCACGAGATCCAGGCCGGCAGCGGCTACGGGACGAGCCTGTTCCAGCCCCTCGTGTCCGGCGACAGCCAGGGACGCCTCGACAACCGGGCGGTGGGGGCCATCTTCCTGCAGGACCGGTGGCAGGCGACGGAAAACATGGCCTACACGGCGGGCGCGCGCTTCTCCTACATCGGCTTCCTCGGGGACCACAACCACGTCGATCCCTTCGCGGCCGTCGAGGTGAAGCGCGACGACAGCACGCGCCTGCGGGGCACGGTGGCCAGCCGGACCCTGGTGCCCGGCGGCGACCTCCTGACCCTCTCCGTGGTGGGCTCGGCGCCGGACATGGCCTTCGCGGTCATGGGCGACGATCTGCGGGCCGAGCGTTCCATGCACTACGAGCTGGCGATGGACCTGGCCATCGGCGCGGCCACGGTCAGCGCGCGGACCTTCTACGAGGGCGTGGACGACCAGCTGGTCAACGCCTTCAGCGGACCGAGCGAGGCGCGCACGCTGCGCATCGTCAACGGCGGCGCGCTCGCGGCGCGTGGCATGGGGCTCACGGTGGCCCGGCGCTTCGGCGCCGCGTTCTCGGGCTCGCTGAGCTACACCTACGGCCACAGCTGGCGCCGGGAGCCCGTGGTCGTGGAGGATGCGGGCGCCCTGGCCGACCTCTTCGCGTACGACGACGCGGACTTCCACGACCTCGTCACCCGCATGGAGACCTTCATCGACTGCACCGACACCCGGGTCATCGCCTTCTATCGGTTGAACAGCCTCTTGCCCGACGTGGAGGGCAAGAAGGCCGAGGCGGTGAACAACACCCGGTTCGAGGTGCAGCTCCGACAGGGGCTGCCCTTCCTTGGCACGCTGACCCGAGCCGAGTGGGAGTTCCTGCTCGCGGTGCGGAACCTCTTCTACGAGACGGGCGAGGGCGCGATCCTCGACGAGGTGGCCGTCGTGAACCCGCCGAAGCGGGTGCTGGGAGGGATCTCGGTCCGGTTCTGACGTAGAGGACCGGACTGCCTGAATGCGGCGAGCCCGGGGGCGCAGGGTCCTTCAAGGAAGCGAGGCGCCGGTCAGCCTCGCTCTTTTTTTGCCCGCGGAACTCATCCACGGCGATGGATCCAGGCTACGGCGGGGTGAATCCGACGCCACGAACAGGAACCTGAACGCGCTGATCCGTAAGGACTTCGTGCCTCAGCGGATACGATCGCCACGGCATATGGTTTGCACCACTGGCGTCTTGCCCCGATGAGACCGCGACTCAAGAACGTAACGGTCCTCGCGGTCGCCCTCATGCTGGCGACCCTGGGCATCTACAACATCTTCCTCAAGGCGACGTGGACCCTGATGGACGACGGGGTCTTCTGGCGGCAGGGGCCCCAGGGCCTGACCGCGGGACGGCTGGCGGCGGGCGGGCCCGCGGCGCTGGCCGGGGTGAAGCCGGGCGACGTGCTGCTGGCCATCGACGGCGAGGAGGTGTTGCGCTCCGACGAGGTGCAATCCCATCTCGTTAAGCGCAGCCCGGGCGCCCGCGTCGGCTACTCGCTGCTGCGCGCCGACGAGCGCCGCGCGCTGCAGGTCGTGGTGAAGCCGCTGTCCCAGGGCAACGTCAGCCTCTTCTACTACCTCTCGCTCGTGGGCTTCTTCAGCCTGGTGGTGGGGACGATCGTGATGCTGCGGCGGCCGCCCGACCGCGCGGCCCTCCACTTCTACGCGATCTGCCTGCTGTTCTTCCTGATGTACTCCACGTCCTACACGGGCAAGCTCAACCTGGCGGACTGGACGCTGCTCTGGACGGACAACCTGTCCATCCTCTTCCTGCCCGTCGTCTTCCTCCACTTCTGCCTGTCGTTCCCGGAGCGGCGCCTGGTCACGCGGCGGGCCTGGATCATCCCCGCCGCCTACATGCCGGCCCTGGCCCTGGCCGGCGCCGCGGTGGCCAGCCAGATCCTGTTCGTGACCACGTCGGGCAACGAGGTCCTGTGGCGGATCACCTCCGCCATCGACCGCTGGAAGCCGATCTACTTCGCCGCCCTCTTCGCGCTCTCCTTCGGCACCCTGCTCGACTCCTACCGCAAGACCCGCAGCCTCACCGCGCGCAAGCAGATGAAGTGGCTGGTCTGGGGGACGGGCGCGGGCGTGCTGCCGTTCTTCCTGTTCTACTCGATCCCGTTCGCGCTGGGCCGCGAGCCGCGCCTGGCCATGGAGCTGGCCGGGTACATCCCCCTGGCCCTCATCCCCCTCTCGCTCGCCTACGCGGTCGTGAAGCACCGCCTCATGGACGTGGAGCTGATCTTCCGCCGCACCCTCGTCTACACCCTGGCCACCGCAGCCATCGTGGGGATCTGCCTCCTCGCCCTGAACCTCGTGCAGATCATCGCGCGCGGCGACGAGGAGCCGCACGTCACCATCGTGGCCGTGGTCTCCAGCCTGCTCGTGATCGTGCTCTTCTCGCCGCTGAAAAGCCGCATCCAGGAG
>DAINRN010000569.1:1927-2631 GCA_036741815.1 Acidobacteriota bacterium | reverse complement strand
GTCTACCTCGATACCAGCGACCGCTCGCACGCGTTCCGCGAGGAGGACCTGCGCACGCTGTACGGGTGGACGGGCGATCCCGAGGAGGTCGCACGAGAGGCCTTCGGCCGCTTCCGCTGCCGGACCGTGGTCCTGACCCGCGGCGGCGAGGGCGGGCTCAGCCTCGAGGGCGGCCGGGCGCGGCGCTGCGCGGCCTTCCCCTCTTCTCCCATCGACCGCGTGGGCGCGGGCGACGCCTTCACCGCCGGCTACCTCTACGCCACCCTGGCGGGACGCGAGGAGGCGCTGGACTTCGGCCTGGCCATGGCCGCCCTCAAGCACAGCATCCCGGGGGACACCATGGCCACCTCCCTGCCGGAGGTGGAGCGCATCGTGGCCCGCGAGGCGCACGGCATCCGCCGATGACCCGCTCCCGCTTCGCCCTGTCCTTCGGCGAGAAGCTCGACCTGGACCTGGTGGTGGGTGAGGAGGCGCCGCCCGCCACCGACGCCCTCGTCGTCCCCCAGGACGTCCACCTCATCCTGGGCGAGGTCGCGCAGATCGAGGACACCACGGAGACCGCGGAGGAGGTGCTGGCGCGCTCCGCCGGGGACCGTCCGCGCCGGCCCGGATCCATCGTGGTGGCGCCGCCGCGCAAGGGGGCGCCCCTGGTGCTGCAGGCCATCGTCTACGACTTCGAGCGGTCGCCTCCCTCACGCGAGGTC
>DAINRN010000569.1:0-1917 GCA_036741815.1 Acidobacteriota bacterium | reverse complement strand
GCAGCCGCTCGGCACGGCGCACGCGGGGCTGGAGGCGGCCCGCTTCCTGCGGCTGCTCACGCAGATCTGCTACTCATCCGCCGAGCTGGGAACCACCGTGCGGCGCGTCCATCTCCTCCTTCCCTCGCCGGACGAGCTGGCCCGCTACGAAGGCCTGCTGCAGGCGCTGGTCGAGAAGCGTCACCGCCGGGGCTGAGGGCTCAGGCGATCAGCATGGCGTCGCCGTAGCTGTAGAAGCGGTAGCCTTCCCTCACGGCTTCCGCGTAGGCCCGGAGCACGCGCTCGCGCCCCGCGAAGGCCGCCACCAGCAGCAGCAGCGACGAGCGCGGCAGGTGGAAGTTCGTGACCAGGGCGTCCACCACCCGGAAGGCAAAGCCGGGCACGATCACGAGGTCCGTCGCCCCACCCCGTGCCTCGATGCCGCCGGCCGCTCGGGCCACCGTCTCCAGCGTGCGCACGGTCGTCGTGCCCACCGCGACCACGCGGCCACCGCGGGCGCGCGCCGCGGCAACCGCCGCCTCCGTCTCCGCCGGCACGGAGTAGGGCTCGGCGGCCACCGCGTGGTCCTCCACACGCTCGGCGCTGACGGGCCGGAAGGTGCCGGGCCCCACGTGCAGGATCACCTCGGCCACCTCGATCCCCCGGTGACGCAGCCGGTCCAGCACGGCGGGCGTGAAGTGCAGGCCGGCGGTGGGCGCAGCGATGCTGCCCGCCTCCCGCGCATACACGGTCTGATAACGCTCGCGGTCTTGGGGACCGTCCGGGCGGCGGATATAAGGCGGCAACGGGGTGTGGCCGCAGCGCTCCAAGCCGGCCGCGATGTCGCGCCGCTTCGAGAGAAGCCGGACCCGTCGCCTACCGTCCTCGGCGAGGGCCTCCGACTCGACGACGACGGAGAGGTCGTCGTCGATCGTGACCCGCTGACCCGGTCGCAGGTGGCGTCCGGGCCGCACCATCGCCTCCCAGCGCCCCTCGCCCCTGTCGCGCAGGAGCAGGATCTCGGCCTCGCCGCCGCGGGCCCGCAGGCCCAGGAGGCGGGCGGGGAAGACCCGGCTGCGGTTCACGACCAGGAGGTCGCCGGGGGCGAGGAGGTCGGGCAGGTCGCGGAAGACGTGATGGCGGACGTCGCCTCCGGCCCGCGGCAGGACCATGAGGCGCGAGCCGTCGCGCTCCGCGGCCGGTTCCTGCGCGATCGCTTCCGGCGGCAGCTCGTAATCGAAGTCGGACGTCTTCAGAACAGGTTCTTCTGTCCCGGGCCGCCCTCGGGCACGGCGCGGCCGAAGTGCGTGTACGCCCGCCGGGTGGCCACACGCCCGCGAGGAGTGCGGTCGATGAAGCCGATCTGGAGCAGGTACGGTTCGTAGATGTCCTCGATGGCGTCCGGCTCCTCGCTGATGGAGGCGGCCAGCGCGTTCACCCCCACGGGCCCGCCGGCGAACTTGTCGATGATGGTGAGCAGGAGCTTGCGGTCCACCTCGTCGAAGCCGTTCTCGTCCACGTCGAGGAGGGCCAGTGCCTCGCGGGCCACCGCCTCCGTGATGACGCCGTCCGCCCGCACCTGGGCATAGTCACGGACCCGCCGCAGCAGGCGGTTCACGATGCGCGGGGTGCCCCGGGCCCGGCGCGCGATCTCGGCCGCGCCCTCCGCCTCGAGGGGCACGCCGAGGATGCGCGCGGAGCGGGTGACGATGAACCGCAGGTCCGCCTCGGAGTAGAAGTCCAGGCGGTGCACGATCCCGAAGCGGCTGCGCAGGGGGGCGGTGAGCAGCCCGGCGCGCGTGGTCGCCCCGACCAGGGTGAAGGGCTTCAGGGGGATCTTCATGGAGCGCGCGCCGGGGCCGGTGCCGATCATCAGGTCCAGGGTGTAGTCCTCGAGGGCGGGGTACAGGATCTCCTCCACCTTGGCGTCCAGGCGGT
>DAINRN010000568.1:761-2636 GCA_036741815.1 Acidobacteriota bacterium | reverse complement strand
CCAGGCGAATATCGTTTCCACCACAGTCGAGCCGCCGAGCAACCGGCCGACCTGTAGGTTGGCGTAATAGTCATGGGGCAACCGCTTGAGCAGTTCCCGGTACGCGGCAATGGCTTGATCCTCGTGCGCGGTCGCTTCCAACGCATTCGCCGCGCCCTCGTAGAGAAGCGCATCCTCGGGCGCGCGACGGATGGCCGCGTTCAGAATATCGCCCGCCTTTTGAGGAGCGCCAGCTTCGGAATTCTTGCGGCTGAGTCGCTCCTCCTGGCAGGCGGCCACGATCTCGCCGTCGCGGAGCAGGGCGGCCGCGGAGTCGTGGTAGTAGCAGGAGATCCCGAGGACGTGGGTGGGCATCTAGAACTGGTGTCGGGCGGCGGCGTGCGGGCCGAGCGGGTTGGGGTCGTGGCGGCGCCACCACGTGGGCTCCCGGGCCAGCGTCCGGTCGAGGGGGTCCTTGCCCAGCAGGCGCATGACGATGCTGACTCCAGCCACCGAGACGAAGTACACGATGGAGAGGATGATCCCCGTCCAGAACTTTCCCACCGCCTGGAAGCCTCGCGTCCACTTGGCGTAGGCGCTGGAGCGCGGGGCGAAGCGGCGGAAGGCCAGCTCGGTGAGGAACACCACCACGGCCACGCTGAGCAGGATCTTCCTGTGCGTGGGCCAGGCGGCGATCTTCTGGCCGATCGGGGCCAGCAACAGCAGGACCGGCATGGACGTCTCGGAACCTCCTGAAGCGGAACAAGCATTCTAGACAGGTTCTGAGGGGACCGTCAATGCAGGACCGCGGACCGGTGGACCGGCGAGGAGGGGATCAGCTTTCGCGGCGCCGCAGACTGGCCAGGCAATCCGCGGCGCCGCGTGTGTTCAGGACGTCTTCCGCGGTGAGCCAGCCGCGGCGCGCCTGGCCCACGCCGTAGGGAAGGGTGGCCAGGTGGTGGACGGAATGGCTGTCCGTCGAGATCACGAAGCGGGACCCCGCCGCGCGGGCCGGGCGCAGGTAGTTGTCGGGCAGGTCCAGCCGGTCGGGCTGGCAGTTGATCTCGAGCGCGATCCCGCGCCGCGCCGCCTCCGCGATCACGCGGTCCACGTCCAGCGCCACCGGCTCGCGCTTGAGGAGGAGGCGCGACAGTGGATGGCCCCAGATCTGCAGGTGTGGGCTCTCGAAGGCCCGCAGCACCCGCTCGGTCATCTGTCCCCGCTCCATGTCCAGGCGGGAGTGCAGCGAGCCCACCACCACGTCGAGCTGCGCCAGGACCTCATCGTCCATGTCGAGGCGGCCGTCGGGAAGGATGTCGACCTCGATCCCGGCCAGCACGCGGATGTCTCCCGCGCGCTCCTGGAACGCGCGGATGCGCGCGATGTGCTCCAGGCATCGCGCCTCGTCCATGCCCGTGCCCCGCCTGGGTGACGGGATCGCGCGGCTGTGCTCCGTGACGGCCAGGTACTTGAGCCCCCGGGCGCGCGCCGCCCCGACCATGTCCTCCAGGGTGTCCCGGCCGTCGCTCTCGACGGTGTGGGAGTGAAGGTCGCCCCGCACGTCGGCGGCGTCGATCAGCCGCGGCAGCTCTCCCTTCTCCGCGGCGGCGATCTCACCCCTGTCCTCGCGCAGCTCGGGCGGGATGAAGGACAGGCCCAGCGCGGCATAGACGTCCTCCTCGGTGGGGCCCGCGATCCTGGTGTCCGTCTCCACCTGGAACACGCCGTACTCGTTCAGCTTCAGGCCTCGGCGCACGGCCCGCTCACGGACCGCCACGTTGTGGGCCTTGGACCCCGTGAAGTACTGGAGGGCCGCGCCCAGGCTCTCGGGCGCGAATGGCCGCAGGTCCACCTGCAGGCCGGTGGACAAGACGACGCTGGACTTGGCGGGGCCCC
>DAINRN010000568.1:0-751 GCA_036741815.1 Acidobacteriota bacterium | reverse complement strand
CCTTGACCTCCGGACCCGTGACGAAGGCCTCCGACAGCGCGGCCGCCTCGCCCAGCACGATGAGGTCGAGGTCGCCCACCGTCTCGCGGCGCCGCCGGTAGGAGCCCACGGCCTCGACCCGCTCCGCCCCGTGCTCCCGCAGGCGGCGCGTGAGCCGGGCCACGGTGGCGTCGGCCTCGGGGAGCAGGAAGCGGACGGCCGCCCCGAGCTTGTCCTCGAGGCCCTTGCGGATCTTCGCTTCCTTCTTCTCCTTCATGCCCGGCAGCGAGCGGAAGCGGCCGTCGGCGATCGCGGCCTGGAGGTCGAGCGGCCCCTTGACCCCGAGGCGCGTCCACACCAGTTGCACCCCCCGCGGCCCCAGGCCCGGGATACGCAGCAGATCCAGGAGGCCCGCCGGCACCTGCGCCAACAGGTCCTGGTGGAACGCGCAGGACCCGGAGTCCAGCAGCTCGCGGACCTTGGCCTCGATGCCCTTGCCCACTCCGGGCAGGCGGGGCAGCGGCTCGCCCCGCCTCACGATGTCGCCGATGTCATACCCGCAGCTCTCGATGGACTCGGCGGCCAGGCGGTAGGACCGGACCCGGAACGCGTCGTCGCCCTTGATGTCGAGCAGGTCCGCGATCTCGTGCAGGACCCGGCCGATCTGCCTGTTGTCCACGAAGGAATTATGGCCCGCATCTTGCTTCCATCCCCTCTGAAGGAGACTGCCTATGAAGCGGAAGTATTCATTGCTGGCCGTGAGTGCCGCCAT
>DAINRN010000567.1:0-2647 GCA_036741815.1 Acidobacteriota bacterium | reverse complement strand
GGGCCCATGCACGTGGCGGCCGCGTTGGGGGTGCCGGTGGTCGCGGTGTTCGTGCCCACGGACTGGCGGGAGACGGCGCCGCGCGGCGAGCGGCACCGGCTGGTGCGCGAGCCCGTCCACTGCTCCCCGTGCAAGCTGCGCGAGTGCCCCATCGACCACCGCTGCATGACGCGCATCTCCGCCGATCGCGTCCTGGACGAGGCGCGCGCGCTGCTGGCGTCCCGCCCCGAGGCGCCGCTGCCGGCCGCGGGCCGCGCCTGAGGATGAAGCCGGCCATCTTCATGGACCGTGACGGCACCCTCTCCCACGAGGTGGGCTACGTGAACCATCTCTCCCGCTTCCGCCTGTATCCCTACGCGGTGGACGCGGTGCGGCTCATCAACCGGAGCGGCTTCCTGGCCGTGGTGGTGACGAACCAGGCCGGCGTGGCCCGCGGCTATTTCCCCGAGTCGCTGGTCCACGAGGTCCACGGCGCGCTGCGCGCGGCCATGGACGCCGGTGGCGCCCGCCTCGACGGGCTGTACGTGTGCCTCCATCATCCTTCGGCCGGGGACCCGCCCTACCGGGAGGACTGCGACTGCCGCAAGCCGCGGCCGGGCCTTCTCCGGCGGGCCGAGGCGGAGCTCGGCGTGGACCTGCGCCGGTCCTGGATGGTGGGCGACCGCAGGAACGACGTGGAGGTGGCCTGGAACGCCGGCGCCCGCGCGGCGCTCGTGCGCAGCGGCTACGGGCTGGGCGAGTTGACCTACCACGCGCCGGCCTGGCCCCGCCAGCCGGACCTCGTGGCCGACCACCTGCTCGAGGCCGTGCAGAAGATCGTGGCCGCGTACGCCGCCGAAGGCGCGCGCGCGTGACCCGGCCGGCGCCGCGGCCCGCGCCCGCGCGGTTGCTCGAGATCGTGGAGGCCTTTCGCGGGCGCCGGCTGCTGGTCCTGGCCGACCTCGTGGCCGACGAGTTTCTCTACGGCCGCGTGCATCGCGTGAGCCGCGAAGCGCCGGTCCTCATCCTCCAATATGACACCACCGACGTCCGCCTGGGCGGCGGGGCCAACGCCGTCCACAACATCCGCACTTTGGGCGGCGTCCCCCTGCCCCTGGGCGTCGTGGGGGGAGACGACCACGGGCGGCGCCTGCGCGTTCTGATGAGGGACCAGGGCATCGCCTCCTCGCTGGTCTTCACCGCGCCCGGCTACGCGACGCCGGTGAAGACCCGGATCCTGGGCGGCGGAGCGCACGCCAGCAAGCAGCAGATGGTCCGCATCGACAAGATCACGCACCTGGCGGAAAGGGACGCGGCGCGCCGGCGCGTGATGCGCGCGCTGCGCGGCGTGCGGGGGCGCGTGGACGGCGTGCTGGTCAGCGATTACGGCTTCGGCCTGGTGAACGCCGCCGCGGTGGAGGCGGCGGTGTCCTTCGCGCGCCGGCGCCGCATCCCCGTGACCGTGGACTCGCGCCACGCCCTGCTGCGCTTCCGCGGCATGACCGCCGCCACCCCCAACGAGCCGGAGGTCGAGGAGGCGCTGGGCATCACGATCGGGAACGACGCCGGCCGGCTGGAGCGGGCCGGGCGCGCGCTCCTGCGCCGGCTGGGCTCGGCCGCCGTCCTCATCACGCGCGGCAGCGACGGCATGGCCCTCTTCGAGCCCGGCCGCCGGCCGCTGCACATCCCGATCTACGGGTCCGACGAGGTGGCCGACGTGACGGGGGCGGGGGACACGGTGATCGCGGCCTTCACGCTCGCGCTGGCCGCGGGGGCGTCGCCCGCGGAGGCGAGCTACCTCGCGAACTACGCGGGCGGCATCGTGGTCACCAAGCGGGGGACGGCCACGGTGTCGGCTGCGGAGCTCCGCGGCGCCATCGACGGAGACCGGAGCCTGGCGTGAGGCCGGCCCGGTCCAAGATCGGCACGCTCGCGGAAGTGAAGGAGCGTGTCGCGGCGGCGCGGAGCGCGGGACGCACGGTGGCCCTGGCCAACGGCTGCTTCGACGTCCTGCACGTGGGGCACGCGCGCTACCTCGCCGGCGCCAGGGCGGAGGCGGAGGTGCTGGTCGTGGGCGTGAACGGCGACGCCTCGGTCCGACGCCTCAAGGGGCCCGGGCGGCCGCTCCTGCCCGAGGGCGACCGCGCCATGCTGGTGGCCGCGCTGGCCAGCGTGGACCACGTCCTCGTCTTCCCCGAGGACGACGTGGGTGCGCTGCTCCTGGCCCTCCAGCCCGACGTGCACTGCAAGGGCACGGACTACGCGCCCGACACCGTCCCCGAGCGCGACGTGGTCCGCTCGTACGGCGGACGGGTGGCCATCGTGGGCGACGCCAAGGACCACGACACGCGGCGGCTCATCGAGAAGGTGCGCTCCGCGCGGCCGCGGACGGGCCGGTGAAGGCCCTGGTCGTCCGGCTCTCGTCGATCGGCGACGTTGTCCATACGCTGCCCGCCGCCTCGGCCTTGCGCGCGCACGGGTGGGAGGTCGGCTGGGCGGTGGAGCCCGCCGCCCGCCCGATCCTCGAGGGCCACCCGCTCCTGGCGCACCTCGTCCCCCTCCCCGCGGCCCGCCGGTTCCGCCTGGCTCCCGCGCGCGCCGCCGCGTCCGCCCTGCGCTCGCAGGGCTACGACGTGGCCCTGGACTTCCAGGGGCTGTGGAAGTCGGC
>DAINRN010000566.1:0-2668 GCA_036741815.1 Acidobacteriota bacterium | reverse complement strand
CGGAGAACGAACAGGGGCGCGATATAGTTCTATTAGTTCAGTGTCAGGACACTAGGACGGCGGCGCCGGAGCGGGCGCCGGCTCCGCCTGTCCCGTGTCTGGCGCCGGCAACCCTTCCTCGAACTCGATCACCAGGAGCGTGCCTCCCACGGACAGGGCGGGGCCGATGAGCATGTTCACGAAGGGGACGAAGAGGGTGATGAGGCCGGCCAGCCCGAAGCCCATGCTCTCCGCGCGGTAGCGCCGGTGCCATTCCCGCCGCGCGCGGAAGTCGCGGCCCCGCCGGGCCAGCGGCACGTCCGTCTGCTGGAAGGCCAGGGCGTGCGCTCCCCACAGCGCACCCGCCACCGGGCCGACGAGCGGTATCAGGCTCAGGAGCAGGGCCACGGGCGCGGCGAAGACGAAGTACATCGAGCCCTTGAAAGACTGGAGCATCTCCCAGCGCAGGCCGCGGTGGTGCTCGATGGCCTCGCCGCGGACGCGCGCCTCGACCTGGCGCGAGATGCGCTCCAGGATGGGCGCGGAGAGCAGGAGGGCCACCGCCAGCCCCAGGATCATCCCCGCCACCACGGCGCCGATCCACAACGCGAGGGTGAGCAGGAAGCCCAGCCGCTCCGCGATCTTTCCCTCTCCCGGGACCAGCACCTTCTCGAGCATCGGGATCGCGAACAGGCCCAGGAAGAAGCCGGACAGGATGCACACCACGGCCAGGAGCGCGGGCAGGATGGCCAGCGGCCACAGCGAGGGGTTGCGGGACAGGAATACGAAGCCCGCGGGCACGTGCCACGCGCCCGCGGCGGCGCGGCGGAAAATGCCCGGGCGCTCGCGCCGGCGCCGCTCGAACCACATCCTGGCCAGCGTAGCATCGTTTGACGACCCCCCACCCTATCCCTCCCCACGCTCGTTTGACACGGCGGCGCGGCGGCGTGGGAGAATGCGTGAAAGGCCCACATGAAGGACGTCCTGGCCGTCATCCTCGGCGGCGGTCGCGGGACGCGGCTCTTCCCCCTGACCGTGCACCGGTCGAAGCCGGCGGTCCCCATCGGCGGCAAGTACCGCCTCATCGACATCCCGGTCAGCAACTGCCTCAACTCCGACCTGCGCCGCATCTACGTCCTGACCCAGTACAACTCCGAGAGCTTGAACAAGCACGTGGGGCTCACCTACAAGTTCGACATCTTCACGCGGGGCTTCGTGCACGTGCTGGCCGCGGAGCAGACCGAGGACAGCCCCGACTGGTTCCAGGGCACCGCGGACGCCGTCCGCCAGAGCCTTCGCCACCTGGCCGCGCACCGGGCCAGGGAGATCCTCATCCTCTCCGGCGACCAGCTCTACCAGATGGACTACCGGAAGATGGCGAAGACCCACCGACGCAACGTGGCCGAGGCCACGGTGGCGGTGACGCCGGTGACGGCGGAGCAGGCCTCGTCGTTCGGGATCCTGAAGGTGAACCGGCAGGGGCGCATCGTCCAGTTCGAGGAGAAGCCGGGGCCGGACCGGCTGCCGGACCTCGCCTCCGAGGTGCCCGGCCTGGGCCAGACCTGGCTCGCCTCCATGGGGATCTACCTCTTCAACCGGCCCGCGCTGGAGCGCGCGATGTCCGACGCCTCGCTCGTGGACTTCGGGCGCCACGTGATCCCCCAGGCCGTCCCGCGCATACGCGTGCAGGCGCACGTCCACCGCGGGTACTGGGAGGACGTGGGCACGATCCGCTCCTACTACCTGGCCAACCTGGCGCTCTGTCAGCCCGTGCCGCCCTTCGACTTCTACGAGGCCTCGCGTCCGGTCTACAGCCAGCCCCGCTTCCTCCCCGCCACCAAGGTGGAGCAGTGCCAGGTCACCAACGCCCTCCTGTCAGAGGGATGCATCGTGGTGGGGTCGGAGATCGAGCGGGCCGTGGTCGGGATCCGCAGCCGGGTGGGCGCGGGCTGCCGCATCCGCGACAGCCTGATCCTGGGCGCGGACTTCTACGAGACGCTCGAGGAGATGGAGCAGGGCACGAGCGACGGGATCCCGCCCGTGGGGATCGGCGAGGACGCGGTCATCGAGAAGGCCATCGTGGACAAGAACGCGCGCATCGGCCGCGGGGTGCGGATCGTCAACGAGGCGGGGGACACGGAGCGGGACGGCCCGGGCTACCACATCCGCGAGGGGATCGTGGTCGTGACCAAGAACGCGGTGATCCCCGACAACACCGTGATCTGACAGGCTTGGGTTCCTTCCGGGCGTGGAACTCTCCGAGATTCCTGTAAGCTAAAGTCGCAGACGGGGATTGATTCATGGACAAGCCTCGCATCTTCCTGGGCTCGTCAGGAAAGCAGGAGAAGCTGCTGCAGGCGCTGGCACGCGGTCTCGAAGACGTCGCGCACGTCGAACCCTGGACGACTTCATTCAATCCTGGGACCACCACACTGGAGCGGCTCCTCGAGCTCGCGCACGAGGTCGATTTCGCCGCCTTCGTGTTCGCTCGTGACGATTGGACGACCAACAGCTCGCCCGCATCCGATCCCACGGGATCCGGCCAGGCTTCTCCGCGAGACAACGTGGTCTTCGAAGCCGGTCTCTTCGGTGGCGTCCTCGGAATGCGCCGGACTTTCATCCTCCATGCGAGTGGCGCCAAGCTTCCCACCGATCTCCTCGGTCTCACGTCCGTGCGCTACGGCGAAGC
>DAINRN010000565.1:0-2669 GCA_036741815.1 Acidobacteriota bacterium | reverse complement strand
GGATCGGTATGGGCGTGGAGTTCGTGGAGCTGGCGGAGGAGGACCGGCACCGGATCCGCGACCTCGTGGACCGCATGTACACCGCCGGCCGCCAGCGCGGCGACGCCACGTTGCGCCGCAGCGCGCGCGTGCTGGTCCACATCCCCGTGACGGTGGCCGCCGCGAACGGCGGCGAGGCCGCGCTCGACGAGGCCGCCGCCATCGTGAGGCTCAGCAAGAACGGCGGGTGCGTCGCGACGACCCACGTGGTCGGGGTGGGGGAGAAGCTGCGCCTGCTCACGAGCAGCGGGCGCGAGTTCCTGGCCGGCATCGTCTGGGTCGGGGACCAGAGCACCAAGACCGGCGGCCAGGTCGGGATCCAGTGCAGGGGCCTGGCCCATGCCCTGGGCTTCCAGTTCCCCTAAGCCTCGCCCGTCTCGTCCGTCTCCCCGAGCGACACGTTCACGAAGACCGGCTCGGGGACCAGCGAGACCTCGAAGGCCGCCCGCACGCCCTCCCGGATCTCGCGCGCAAGATCGACGACCTCGCGCGCCGTGGCCCCGCCGCGATTGACGATGGCGAGGGGATGGTTGTCCGATATCGCGGCGTTCCCCTTGCGGTAGCCGCGCGGGAAGCCCGCGCGCTCGATGAGCCACGCGGCCGACAGCTTGACGCCGCCGGTCGCCACGGGCCAGCGCGGCATGGCGTCGGCACCCGGCGCCTTCATCCGCTCGGCGGCCGCCTGCACCGCCGCGCCCGTCTCGACGGAGACGACCGGGTTCACGAAAAACGATCCGACGCTGCGGGCGTTGGGGTCGGCGGGATCGAGCACCATCGACTTGCGCCGGCGGACCTCGATCACGGCCTGGCGGACCTGGTCGAGTGACGGCGCGGCCATGCCCCGCTCGGCCAGGTGGCGCTGCACGTCGGGATAGCGCACCGCGGGGGCGCCGCCGGGCGCCAGGCGATACTCCACGGCCAGGATGATGTAACGGTTGCGATCGACGCCCTTGAAGCGGCTGCTGCGGTAGCCGAAGCCGCACTCCTCATTGGAGAGCGTGACGGCTTTGCGGGCCACCACGTCGAAGGCCTCGACCGAGGTGATCGTCTCGCTCACGTCCTGGCCGTACGCGCCGACGTTCTGGATCGGCGTGGCCCCCACCCGGCCGGGGATCCCCGACAGGCACTCGATGCCCGCCCATCCCTGGGCCGTGGCGGTCTTCACCAGGTCGTCCCAGTTCACGCCCGCGCCCGCGCGGACGTAGACTTCGCCGTCGGTCCGCCGGGCGTCGATGCCTTCGGGCAGGACGTGCAGGACGAGGCCCGGGTACCCCGCGTCCGCGATCACCATGTTGCTGCCCCCGCCCAGGACGAGGAGCGGGACCCCGCGGTCCTCCGCCCAGGCCGCGCCGGCCTCGACCGCGACGCGGTCGGCGGCCCGGGCGTAGAAGCGCGCCGGACCGCCCACGCCGAGCGTGGACAGCGGGGCGAGCGGCACGTTCTCCTGGACGACGAGGCCCGACATACCCTCAGGCGCCGCGGCGCGCCGGGACTACCAGGATGCGGGCGGTCCCTGGATGGGGTCGGCGTGGCGGAGGAAATCGAGGATGGCGCGCTGGGCGGGCGTGTCGAGGTCCGTGAGCTGAACGCCGTAGCCCATGGGAAGCCGCCCGTCGAGCGTGCTGGCGCCGTCGTTGATCCACCGGACGGTCCCGTGCATCTTGAGCGGCGCGTCGGGCAGCAGCAGCTCGAGCTCCACGGCCTCGCCGGGCGTGGGTGGGTTCTGAGCGGAGGCGAACAGGCCGCCCGGGCTCAGGTTCACGACGGGCAGGGCCTCCGGCCCGATGCGGCACGAGACACCGTCGATGAAGTAGCGCCGGCGGTTCGTGTTCAACCTCTCGGCGATTGTGGCCAAGCACGGAGATGGTGGCACGGCCCGCGGAGGATGTAAAGCGGATTGTCCGCCTGCCGCGCGGGGATGTTCCGTAGGACCGGCGTCTTCAGTTCGCAATCCGGGCTTCGGCAACACCGACCGGTTCACGTGAGCGCAAGGGCGGAGAGTAGACAGAAAACGCTTGACATTTATGCATTGTGAGCACTAAGTTCCCGCTACCCAGCAGGAGCATATGCGATGCGCTACCTCGCGCGTACCCGTCGGTGGGCCTCCGCATCGATTCTTGCCACGGCCGCGCTGCTCGGGATGGGTGCCGGCCAGGGAGTGGCTGACGAGGCGCTCGCCAAGAAGCACGGCTGCATGGACTGCCACGGAGTCGGCGAGCGGGGCTTCGTCGGCCCTTCGTTCAAGGAGATCTCCGAGCGATACAAGGACAAGGCCGACGCGCGCAGAGCCCTCGTCGCGACCGTCAAGAACGGCGGCAAGGGCAGCTGGACCGAGATCAGCCGCGGCGTGCCAATGCCTCCTTACAAGAACCGCATCCCCGAGGCCGAGATCGAGCGCCTCGTAAGGTGGCTGCTGGGCCGTTAAGACGAGAACCCATCGTTTGGGAGACCAGCAAGAGGAGGGGGTTCCATGCTGAGGAGGAGCGCCCGGGTTCCACTTTCGGCCGCCGGCGCCGCACTTGCCTTGCTGGCCGCGAGCTTGACCGCCGGCCCTGCGGGCGCGGCAGACCTCAAGGTCATGAAGACGGGCCTGGGCTCCGGGGTGGTGCTGGAGACCGGGGGGCCTTCGG
>DAINRN010000564.1:0-2673 GCA_036741815.1 Acidobacteriota bacterium | reverse complement strand
TGACGCGTCGCTTCCGCATCGCCGCCGTGGCCTCCCTGCTCGCGGCGGCCTCCGCCGCGCGGGCCGCCGACCTCCCGCCCCTCACCCTCCAGGAGCTGGAGGAGAAGGCGCTGGCCCACAACCCGACCCTGGCCGCCGCCGCCGCCGCCGTCCAGGCCGCGGAAGGGTACGGCCAGCAGGCGGGCAAGAACCCGAACCCCGTCATCGGATACGAGGGCGAGGAGCTGACCCTGAACAAGGACAAGTGGGTGCGCCAGACGCACCACTTCTTCTTCCTGGAGCAGCGGATCGTCTTCGGCGGCAAGCTGAAGCGCGGCCGCGAGCTGGGCGAGGCGGCGCGGGTGGAGGCCGGAGCGCGGGCCGAAGTCCAGCAGCAGAGGGTCAGGAACGCCGTGCGCATGCTCTATTACGACGCGCTGGTGGCGGCCCGGCTGGTGGAGACGCGCGGCGAGCTGGCGCGCATCGCGCGGGAGGCGGTGGTCACCTCCGAGGAGCTGTTGAACGTGGGCCAGGCGGACGCGCCCGACCTGCTGGAGGCGCAGATCGAGGCGGACCGCGCCGAGATCGAGGAGCAGTCGGCGCGGTACCAGCAGGAGGCGGGGTGGCGCGTGCTGGCCGCGGTGGTGGGGGAGCCCGATCTGCCCCTGGGTCCCCTGGCGGGCAACCCCGAAGAAGGCATCCCCGCCCTCGAGCAGGACGCGCTGCTGGCGGCGATCGTCCGGGAGAGCCCGGAGATCAAGGCGGCGGAAGCCTCGGTCCGGCGGGGCCAGGCGGCGGTGGAGCGGTCGCGCTCGGGTCGGTTCGGCGACCTCTTCTTTCGCGGCGGCCCCTCGTACAACTACGACACGTCGCACGGCCTGGGCGGGTGGGCGGGTCACGTCGAGCTGTCGTTTCCGCTGCCGCTCTTCAACCGCGCCCAGGGCTCGGTGGCCGCGGCGCAGGCGGAGACGGTCATCGCGCAAGCGGAGGTGCGGCGCGTGGAGCTGGCCCTGCGCGCCAGGCTGGCCTCGCAGTTCCAGGGATACGCCCGCGCCCGGGCGCTGGTGCAGCGGTACCGCGACTCGGTCATCCCCAAGGCCGAGCGCGCCCACCAGCTCTACCTGTCCCGGTTCCGGGAGATGGGCGCGGCCTACCCGCAGGTCCTGATCGCGCAGCGCACGGTCGCGCAGGTGAAGGCCGAGTACCTGGAGGCGCTCGACGACGTCTGGCATCACGCGATCCTGCTCCAGGGATTCCTCCTCGAGGGGGGGCTGGCCGATCCCGCTGCGCCCACCGGGCACGAAGCCGAGCTCATGGAAGCGGGGTCGCTTTCGACGGGGACGGACGGAAACTAGCCGCGCGCGGCCACGCGCAGGGAGGGTAGGCAGGGATGGCGGGAGGCAGGCGAAGTTTCCTGGAGCGCGCGGCGCTCCTCGGTCTGGGCGGATGGCTGTCGGGCCGCAAGGCCGCGGCGCAAGGCGGAGGTCCGGGCGGATCGCCGGCCGTGCACACGCCGCACCTCCCCAAGCTGCCCTTCCGCATGGAGGGCGGCGTCAAGACATTCGACCTGGTGGCGGAGCCCGTGAAGCGCGAGTTCCTGCCCGGCAAGGTCATCGACGTGTGGGGCTACAACGGCGGCATGCCGGGCCCCACCATCGAGGTGAACGAAGGCGACCGGGTGCGCATCCGCTTCCGGAACGGCCTGCCCGAGGCCACCACCGTGCACTGGCACGGGCTCGAGGTCCCGATCGGGATGGACGGCGTGCCCGCCATCAGCCAGCCGCTGGTCGAGCCCGGGGGCACCTTCACCTACGAGTTCACCCTCCACCAGCACGGGACGTTCTTCTACCACTCCCACATGGCCATGCAGCAGATGCTGGGCATGATCGGGATGTTCGTCATCCATCCCCGCGCCGCCTATCAGCCGGCGGTGCAGAAAGACTTCGGCCTGATCCTGCAGGGCTGGGGCATCCTCCCCAACAACACCGTTCCCAACACCCTGTCCATGGAGTTCAACTGGCTGACCATGAATGGCAAGGCCGGCCCGGCCATCGCCCCGCTGCTGGTCAAGCAGGGGGAGCGCGTGCGGATTCGCTTCGTCAACCTGGGAATGGACCACCATCCCATGCACATGCACGGGCACCAGTTCGTGGTCACGGGCACCGAGGGTGGGCGCGTCCCCGAGACGCAATGGCACCCCATGAACACGGTCCTCGTCGGGGTTTCGCAGGCCCGCAACGTGGAGTTCGACGCCGTCCACGCCGGTGACTGGATGCTGCACTGCCACCTGCCGCACCACATGATGAACCAGATGGTCTCGATGGTCGGCCCCATCGCCCACGCCGGCCACGGCATGGCCGCGGGGCGCGGCATGCCGGAGGGCATGGGCACGGTGCGGTCCGACCAGGCGCTCTCGCCCGAGCTCGGCCCCAGCCTCGGCCGCGGCACCGGGATCACCACCAACGAGAAAATGGTGTCGAACGCGGTCGGCCAGGCCTCCGGCCCGCACGCAAGCCATGGCGATGCGCCCGGCGCCGTTCCCGCCGAGCGCGTCCCCGGCTTCCCGCAGGACATGTGGATGACCATGGACGACGCGGTGGCCTCGCCGGAGACGGAAGGGCTGGCTCCGGGCTGGACGGGGGCCATGATGGGGATGATGACGACGGTCCGCGTCCTGCCCCCGGACCGTTACGC
>DAINRN010000563.1:0-2644 GCA_036741815.1 Acidobacteriota bacterium | reverse complement strand
AAAAAGCGACCTGAGCGTGACGGTGGCGCGGGCCGAGGCCCGGCCGCTCGCGCCCGTCCTGCCCTCGAAGATCGTGGCCATCGGCCTCAACTACAAGGACCACGCCGCCGAGCGCGGCAAGCCGTTGCCGGCCGAGCCCCTCATCTTCCTGAAGCCGCCCTCCGCCGTGATCGGGCCCGGGGAGACGATCCGTCGGCCCGCCTGGGCCGGCCGCGTCGACCACGAGGCGGAGATGGGGATCGTCATCGGCCGCGCCGCGCGAGACCTGCCGGACGCGGAGGCGGCGCGCGGCCACGTGCTCGGCGCGGTGTGCGTGAACGACGTGACGGCGCGCGAACTGCAGGACAAGGACGTCCAGTTCACGCGGGCCAAGGGCTTCGACACCTTCTGCCCGCTGGGCCCCTGCATCGCCACCGGCCTCGACCTCGCGAACCTCGAGGTGGTGGGCCGCGTGAACGGCGTCGTCCGCCAGAAGAGCCGCACCGACCAGCTCATCTTCGACGCCTTCCACCTGGTGTGGTTCGTGTCGCGCGTGATGACGCTTCTCCCTGGGGATATCATCTCTACGGGCACGCCGGCGGGGATCGGGCCCCTCGCCTCGGGCGACGTGGTCGAGGTCGAGGTGGAGGGGGTGGGCGTGCTGCGCAACCCCGTGTCGTAGCCAAGGAGGGAGCCATGAAGATCTTTCTCGATACCGCCAGCCTGAAGGAGATCAAGGAGGGCGCGGCCCTGGGACTGGTGGACGGGGTCACCACCAACCCCACCCTCCTGTCCAAGGAGAGCGGGGAGCCGGAGGAGATCCTGCGCGAGATCTGCCTCACCGTGGACGGGCCCATCTCCGCGGAGGTGGTGGCCACGGACGCCGAGGGCATGGTGCGCGAGGGCCGGCACTGGGCGGCGCTGCACAAGAACATCGTGGTCAAGTGCCCGTGCACCTGGGAGGGCCTCAAGGCCACGCGCGCGCTCACGACCGAGGGCCACCGCGTCAACATGACCCTCGTCTTCTCCGCCACGCAGGCGCTGCTCGCGGCCAAGGCCGGGGCCAGGTTCGTCTCGCCCTTCGTGGGCCGGCTGGACGACATCGCCACGCCGGGCATGGAGCTGGTGGCGGACATCGTCCAGATCCTCGACAACTACGATTACGACTGCCAGGTCCTGGCCGCCAGCCTCCGCAACCCCATCCACGTGGTGGAGGCCGCGCGGGTGGGCGCGCACATCGGCACCATGCCCTTCACGGTTTTCCAGAGCCTCGTGAAGCACCCGCTGACCGACATCGGGCTGAAGAAGTTCCTCGAGGACTGGGAGAAGGCCAAGAAGGAGATGGGCGCCAAGGCCGCCCCCTGATGCCGCTCTACGAGTACCTCTGCCGCGGCTGCGGTTGCCACCATTGACCACGCCCAACGACGCCCTGGCCGCCCGGGTGCGCCGCGCGGAGGAGGGCGGAGGTCCGGAGCGCCAGAAGCGCCAGCACGCGGAGGGCAAGCTGACCGCGCGGGAGCGCGTGGAGCTCCTCCTCGACGAGGGCTCGTTCGAGGAGCTGGACAAGCTCGTCGAGCACCGCTGCCTGGATTTCGGGATGGCGGACCAGAAGGTCCCCGGCGACGGTGTCGTCTCCGGCCACGGGAGGATCGACGGCCGCCTGGCCTTCGTGTTCGCCCAGGACTTCACGGTCTTCGGCGGAAGCCTCTCCGAGACCAACGCCCAGAAGATCTGCAAGGTCATGGACCTGGCCATGAAGATGGGCGCCCCCGTCATCGGTCTCAACGATTCCGGCGGCGCGCGCATCCAGGAAGGCGTGGCCTCCCTCGGGGGATACGCGGACATCTTCCTGCGCAACACGCTGGCCTCCGGTGTGGTTCCGCAGATCTCCGCCATCCTGGGTCCCTGCGCGGGCGGCGCCGTCTACAGCCCCGCGATCACGGACTTCAACGTGATGGTGAAGGACACCGCCTACATGTTCGTGACGGGGCCCGACGTCATCAAGACCGTCACCCACGAGGAGGTGACCAAGGAGGAGCTGGGGGGAGCCGCCACCCACAACGTCAAGTCCGGGGTGGCCCACTTCGCGGTGGATGACGACCGGGCCTGCCTGGCGCTCATCCGCGAGCTGCTCTCCTACCTGCCGCAGAACAACATGGAGGAGGCTCCCCTCCAACGCACCGAGGACCCGCCGGACCGCGAGGATCCCTCCCTGGACACGCTCATCCCCGCGGAGGCGAACAAGCCGTACGACATCAAGCGCCTCATCGAAGCGGTGGTGGACGACCGGCGGTTCCTCGAGGTGCATGCGCTCTACGCCCCGAACATCGTGGTGGGGTTCGCGCGCTTCGGCGGCAAGAGCGTGGGCATCGTGGCCAACCAGCCTTCCGTCCTGGCCGGCTGCCTGGACATCGACGCCTCGGTGAAGGGGGCCCGCTTCGTGCGCTTCTGCGACGCCTTCAACATCCCCCTCGTGACCTTCGAGGACGTCCCCGGCTTCCTGCCCGGCACCGCCCAGGAGTTCGGCGGGATCATCCGCCACGGGGCCAAGCTGCTCTACGCCTTCGCGGAGGCCACCGTCCCCAAGATCACGGTCATCACCCGCAAGGCGTACGGCGGGGCGTACTGCGTCATGGCCAGCAAGCACATCCGCACGGACCTGAAC
>DAINRN010000562.1:0-2683 GCA_036741815.1 Acidobacteriota bacterium | reverse complement strand
CCATCTCGTAGAGCATGAGGCCCACGGCATAGACGTCGGAGCGCGGGTCCGTGGCCTGGCCGCGCGCCTGCTCGGGGGAGAGGTAGGCCATGGTCCCCAGCACCACGCCCGCGTCGGTCAGGCGCTGGTCCCCGTGCTGGTAGGCCATCCCGAAGTCCATCACCAGCGCCTGGCCGGAGTGGCCGATCATGATGTTGCCGGGCTTCAGGTCGCGGTGCACGATCGCCCGCTCGTGCACGGCCTGTAGACCCGCGCAGATCTGGCGGCCCAGCGAGATCGCCTGGCGGGGCGAGAGGTGGCCGACGGAATGGACCAGGCGGTCCAGCGTCTGCCCCTCGACGTGCTCCATGCTGATGTACAGGACTCCGTCGATCTCGCCGAGGTCGTGGACCCGGCACACGTTGGCGTGCGTGACCTCGCGGGCCAGGGCCAGCTCGCGGCGGAACCGCTCCTTCGTCCCGGCGCGGCCGGCGACGTGCGGGCGGATCAGCTTCAGGGCCACCGCCTTGCCGAGCTTGCGGTCGACGGCCTTGTAGACCTGCCCCATCCCGCCCGCCCCGATCTCCTCGATGACGGTGTAGCGGTCACCGAAGGCCTGTCCGGGAGAGAAGGACACGCAGGAGCGGCCGCCGTCCCGCGTGGCTCCCGTGGCCGGGTCCAGGTCGCCGCGGGTGAGGGAGACGAGGGATTCGGGACAAAAAGGGCAGGGCACGCCCGGGGCGGGCAGGTCGGCGCCGCAGCGGGCGCAGTTCACGCGACGCTTCCTCTATCTCGCCGAGGAGCGGAGGCGCGGGGAGGGATGCGCCATACGGCCGCGATCTTAGGCGCGCCGCGTCGGGCGGTCAACGCGCCCCGGATCACGCGGGATAGAATGGGCCATGACCCCGCAGATCTCGAGCCGCGCCCGTCAGATGCCGGCATCCCCCATCCGCAAGCTGGCGCCGATGGCCGAGGACGCGAAGCGGCGGGGCATCCACGTCCACCACCTCAACATCGGCCAGCCGGACATCGAGACCCCGGCGCCCATGATGGAAAGGTTGCGGGCCTGCCGGGACAGAGTGCTCGCCTACTCGCCCTCCGGCGGCACCCCCGAGTACCTGGCCACCCTGCTCGAGTACTACGGCCGCCTCGGCATCCGTGTCGCGCTCAAGGAGATTCTCGCCACCACCGGCGGGAGCGAGGCCATCCTGTTCGCGCTGCTCGCCTGCGCCAACGAGGGCGACGACGTCCTGGTGGTCGAGCCCTTCTATACGAACTACTCCGCCTTCGCCACGATGGCCGGCGTCCGCCTGGTCCCCCTCACCAGCCGTGGCGAGGACGGGTTCCACCTGCCCGAGCGCGCGGCGTGGGAGCGGGCGGTCACGCCCCGCACGCGCGCGGTCATCCTGTGCAACCCGAACAACCCCACGGGCACGGTGTACACCGTGGAGGAGCTGGAGCGGGTGGCGGGGTTCTGCCGCGACCGCGGGCTGTTCCTGATCGCCGACGAGGTCTACCGGGAGTTCGTTTACGACGGGCGGACGGCGACGAGCGCGTTGAGCCTGGAAGGCGCCGACGACGTCGTGATCGTGGTGGACAGCCTCTCCAAGCGCTACAGCGCCTGCGGCATCCGTCTGGGCTGCCTGGTCACCCGCAACCGCGACGTGATGCAGGCCTGCCTGCGCATGGCCCAGGGCCGGCTCTCCCCTCCGGGACTGGCGCAGATGATCGCGGTGGGCGCGCGCGAGCTGGGTCCGGAGTACACCGCCGCGGTGGTCCGCGAGTACCAGAGCCGCCGCGACATCCTGTTCGCCGGGCTCACGGCGTTGCCGGGCGTCTTCCTGCGGAAGCCGGAGGGCGCCTTCTACTTCATCGCCCGGCTGCCCGTGCGCGACAGCGAGGACTTCACGCGCTGGCTGCTGACGGACTACGCGCGGGGCGGGGCCACGGTGATGCTCGCGCCCGCCCAGGGCTTCTACGCCACGCCCGGCCTCGGCCAGAACGAGGTCAGGATCGCCTACGTTCTCGCCCAGCGGCAGCTGGAGGCCGCGGTGGGCATCCTGGCCGACGGGCTCCAGGCCTATCGTGCGGCGCGCCGGCTGGAGGCGCTGGCCGCCGACCAGGCGGGCGAGGCCGAGGAGCCCGACTTCAGCGTGCCCGCCGAGGGCTGAAGGCCGCCGTGGCCGAGCCCATCGAGGTCACGGCCGAGGTCACCGTCCCCGCCTCGGCCCTCACCTTCCGCGCCACCCGCTCCGCGGGGCCGGGCGGCCAGAACGTCAACAAGGTGGCGTCCAAGGTGGAGCTGCGCGTGGAGCTCGACCGGATCTCCGGCTTGACGCCGGAGGCCCGGGCCCGCCTCCTCGTCCTCTGCTCGGGGCGCCGCGACCGCGAGGGCCGCCTGGTCGTGACCAGCCAGCGCACGCGCGACCAGCGCCTCAACCTGGAGGACGCCCGCGAGAAGATCCGGGACCTGGTGGCGCGGGCGCTCGTGGCTCCGCGCCACCGGCGTCCCACGCGAGCCACCGCGAGAGCGCGGGAGCGGCGGCTGGCCGGGAAGCGACGCGACGCGTCGGTGAAGCGCCAGCGAGCGGCGGTGCGGGGGGAAGAGGACTGATCAGGCGGCGGCGCGGCCCTTGACGTGGGCCTCCAGAGCCCGCAGCCCTCCCGGCAGCCGCAAGAGCGATTTGTCCTTGTCGTCGGCCAG
>DAINRN010000561.1:0-2694 GCA_036741815.1 Acidobacteriota bacterium | reverse complement strand
AGGCCACGTTCATCGGCCCCGTGACCCGCCCGGCGCAGCTCGACGTCCTGGAGGCCCAGGTCGAGGAGGCGCGCGGCAAGGGCGCGCGCGTGCGGCTCGGGGGCCGGCGGCGCGGAGGGCCCGGATCCTATTTCGAGCCCACCGTGCTCACGGACGTGGACCACCGCATGGAGATCATGCGCGAGGAGAGCTTCGGGCCCGTGATCGGGATCCAGAAGGTGAAGGACGACGACCTTGCCCTGGCCCTCATGAACGACACCCGCTACGGGCTCACCGCCGGCGTCTACTCGCGGGACCGGGACCGCGCGACGCGGATCCTCTCCGCGGTGCGCTCGGGGTCTGTCTACTGGAACTGCTGCGACCGCGTGAGCCCCCGCCTCCCCTGGTCGGGCCGCGGGCACTCCGGGATCGGCGCGACCCTGTCGACGTACGGTATCCAGACTTTCACGCGTCCAAAGGCCTGGCACCTGCGCTCGGCGCGCGCGTAGGGCCGGCCCTGTCCTGGCAAGGGCCCGTGCTACCGTCCCGGCCGTGGCGAAGGATTTCTCCTGGTCCGTCTCGCGGCACGACACGTTCAGCAGCTGCAAGAGGCGGTACTTCTACTCGTACTACGCGGCGGAGGACGACCCCGAGATCCGCCGGCTGAAGAAGCTGTCCGCCCTGCCGCTGTGGGCGGGGAGCGTCGTGCACGAGACGATCGAGGCCTTCCTCAAGGCCCGGGATACGCTGCCTTCGGAGACGGAGCAGGAGGCCTTGATCAAGGCGGCCGTCCACGGCCAGATGCTCTCGGACTGGCGGGACAGCGAGGCGGGCTCGCTCCGCTTCCGGCTCTTCGAGCACGAGTACCAGGTCACGGTCGGGCCCGAGGACAAGAAGATCGTGGTCAGCACCGTGATGCGGTCGCTCAAGAACTTCTTCAAGAGCCCCGTCCTGGCCGAGGCCCTGGCCGTGGGCCGCGGACAGTGGCTCACGGTCGAGGACCTGGTGTCGTTCGACGTGGAAGGGGTGCCCGTCTTCCTGCGCATGGACCTGGCCTACCGCGACCCCGCGGGACGGGTCGTGATCGTGGACTGGAAGACGGGGCGGGGCGAAGGCCGGTTCAGCGAGGTCCAGCTCGCCGGGTACGCCCTCTACGCCTCCGAGCAGGGCTGGGCGAAGAGCCCGGAGGAGATCCAGACGGAGCTGGCCTACCTCGCCATCCCCCGCTACGTGCGCCGCGCGGTGGACCGCCGGAAGGTAGACCACCTCCGCCGCTTCATCCAGAAGAGCGCGGGCACCATGCGCGGCCTGCTCCTGGACCCCCTGGCCAACCTGGGCCGGCTCGAGGACTTCCCCATGGTGGACCGGCCGCAGATGTGCCGCCGCTGCAACTACCGCAAGCTCTGCTTCCCCCGGGCGGAGGACGTCGTCCCCGCCGCCGCACCCGCGCCGCCGCCCGCCTGACCTGGAAACCCTCACCTCACCCTGCTAGACTCCGCGCGTCGCTCCCTCCCCCGAAGATGGACGAATCGCTCACGCTCGCATTCCTGGCCAGGGTCCGATCGGGTCCCGCCCCGCCGCAGGCGGCCCCGTGAGCGCGCTCTGGGACCTGGCTGCGCCCCTGGGCCGCAAGGCCTTCGTGATGCTCACCGGTCCCAGGTTCGTGGAGCCCGTGCTGAGCGTGCTGCTGCTGGTGGCGCTGGTGGAGCTCCTGACGCAGCGGCGCTGGCGGCGCTACCTCACGAGCACGTTCCTCACCGACCTCACCTACATGTTGTTCTTCGCCACCGGGGCCTACTACTTCCTCTTCTCCGGCCACGTCGAGCGCTTCATCAAGGGCCTGGTGACGCAGCACGCGCCGTTCCTGCTGCTCGACCTGCTCGGCTTCCTTCCCGTGGTGCCCAAGGCGATCGCCATGATCATGGCCATCGACTTCTTCGAGTACTGGATGCACCGCGCGGGCCACGCCAGCAAGCTCTACTGGTGCTTCCACTGCATCCACCATTCGCCCCGGCAGCTCACGCCCCTCACGAAGTTCCGCATCCACTGGGGTGACATGATCGCGTTCGGCACCGTGAAGGCGCTCCCGCTGATGATGCTGGGCCACCCGAACGTGGTGTGGATGCCCATCCTGCCCCTGGGCATCCTGCAGGTGCTGTCGCACTTCGACATCGACCTCCACTACGGCCCCGTGCTGGGCCGGCTGCTGGTGAGCCCGCGCTACCACCGCGTGCACCACTCGGCCGACCCCGCGCAGTGCAACACGAACTTCGGCATCATCTTCAGCTGCTGGGACTATCTCTTCGGCACCGCCAACAAGGACCTGACGAAGCCGGCGGCCTACGGCTGCCCCGAGATGCATGTGCCGGAGTCGTTCCTTCAGCAGTTCTTCTATCCGTTCCTCCTGCTGGCGCGCAGGGCGGGCCTGGGCGGCGCGCGACCGCAGCCGGCCCAGGACGCCGCCCTCTGAGCTGAGCGCGGCCGGCGCGAAGCAAGGACGCGGGTCAGGGCATGGGACAGCGTTGGGCGCTCCTGGTGGCGGTCGTGGCGGCTCAGGCGTCGGGACCCCACGGGGCCCAGGCGCCGGGCGGCCCGATCCTGCCGCAGCCCGAGGCCTGGACGGCCGCGCCCGGCCCGGCCGTGGGCACGACGGTGCTGGCCTTCGAAGCCCCCGATCAGGACGGTCGGCTGCGGCGCTTCGAGACGCTGCGCGGC
>DAINRN010000560.1:0-2702 GCA_036741815.1 Acidobacteriota bacterium | reverse complement strand
GATCACCCTGCGCCCCTCGAACATCGGGGCGTATTCTATGGCGTGAGCTCGTAGATCCTGAACTCGTCGGCCGCGTAGCGCAGCACGAAGCCCGCGCGCGCCGCCAGGTCCTCGGGCCCGCGGACGCCCAGCTCCGGGAAGCCCTGCGGCGGCAGCAGCACGTAGCGCAGGTTGTAGTAATCGAGCGGGCCGCGGGGGCCGCGGCCCGCCAGGACCAGGCGCTCCACCCGTTGCCGCCGCACCTCGTCCCGGGCTTCGCCCAGGAGCGGCGCGCGCAGCACGCGCCGCCCCGCCATGACCGCGATGTCCGGGCCGTAATCGGGGGGAGCGAGGAACACGGCGTCTTTCGGCGTCGACACGCGGATCCATTGCATGACGGCCGCGATCCGGGAGGCCTCCGGGTACACGCTGGCTTCGGCGACGGGATCGAGCCTTACGGGGTTCCACCAGGCCAGGAACGAGCCGGGGACCAGCGCCACGATGAGCGCGGCCAGGCCCAGCCGCCGAGCGTCGCGGTAGCGGGAGAGCGAGGGCAGCGCGGCCAGTGACTCGCCGGCGCGGCGGATCAGGACGTCCACCGGGCCGCAGGCGGCCAGCAGGATCCCGAGGCGGTAGACGGCGTGCCCTCCCCATGGATCGATCGGCCACACGGCACCCGCCAGGACCAGGCCGGCGCCGGCCGCCACGAGCACCCGCGCCGCCACCCACGCCCCCCGCCACAGGCCCCAGGCGGCCAGGGGCAGCCACGGTCCCTGGTCCAGGGTGAGCAGAAGGCCGGTCTCCGCGACACCGAGCCGCAGCGGCGGCGTGCCCACCACCGATGCCCGCAGGAGGACGAGGCCCGCGGCCACTACCAGCACCACTCGCCACACCGCCGCCACGGGCACGAGGGCCAGCAGCGCGATCCCCATCACGGCCAGCGCGGACCACGGGTGCGACCAGAGGCCGGGGAGGATCCCGACGCCCCGCACGGTCTCGAGATCTCCGGTCGAGAAGGCCAGCCAGAGCGACGCCGCCAGCGGCGCCTGCTCCCGGTCGGGGTACGCGGCGTAGACGAGGACGGCGACCACGGCCAGGAAGAGCGGCGGGAGCAGCGTCGGTCCCAGGATCAGCAGTCCCGGGGGCACGCCCCTCGAGGCCAGGACCACGGCCGGAGACGAAGGCGCGGCCTCTCCCGCCAGGAAGGTCTCCGCGCGGGATCCGGACATGGAGACGACGGAGGCCTCGGCCGCCGCGCGCGTGATGGCGGGGTCCACGAGGAGCCCGTAGGGACGGCCCAGGGCCAACACCCAGAAGCCCGCGCCAACCGCGGCGAAGAGCAGCCCCGCGCCCAGCACCGTCAGGCTCCGGCCCCTCGCCGCGGCCGCCGCCCACACGAAGGCCAGCAGGAGCAGCGCCCAGCGCAGGGCCACGACGTCGAACACGGGATCAGGGACGCCTTCGGGCAGCCCCAGCAGCGCGCCCGGGCGCAGGATCATCGGCCCTTCGGGACGATCTCGAAGACAGCCACGAAGTCGGCCGTGGCGTCGCCGGTGAGGTGCGCCAGGCGGATGTCGGGGCGCTGGCGGAGCCCCGCCAGCGTCGCGCCCGGGAAGTACGCGAGGAGCGCGGGGGTGACCACCAGGTACCGGACGCCGTAGGGCGCGGCGGCCGGCCAGCTGGCGTCCGGGTCCCCGCCGCGCACGAGCTGCTCCTCGAGGGCCTCGCGCCGCGGCCGGTCCTTCGGCGAATGCAGGTGGTCGCCCAGCAGGACGCGGCGCGCCCCCAGCGCGCCCACCCACCGCGCGAAATCGTGGTCGCCGGCCACCACCGCCCGCGGCTCGGTCCGCTCCCGCAGGAAGTCGGTGGGGGCGCGGATCCTTTCGGGTATGGGCCGGAGCGAGCCCGGGAAGTAGAAGTCCATACGCAGGGGGTCCCACCAGTAGGGCACGGACAGGGGCAACGCGAGGGCGGCCACCGCCGCGGCGCGCGCCGCCGCGGGCCAGGGGCGGCTGGACCAGCGGGCGAGGCGTGTGGCGAGGTCCCAGGCCCCGATGCCCGCGGAGGCGGCGGTCAGGAAGCGCAGCCAGTTGAAGATCTCGTCCCTCTCCCGCGCCATCTGCATCAGGCTGAGCGCCAGGTAGCCCGTCCAGATGAGGTAGGCGCCCAGCAGCTGCGCCGCCCACACGCGGCCGAGACGGTCGCCGCGCCGGTAGGCGATCACCGCACCCCACAGGCCGAGCGCGAAGACCCCGCCGCCCCGGGTGGTGGTCTCCAGAAGGTGCGGTGAGACGGGGCTGATGGTCATCATCGGGCTCGGGACCAGGAACGGGTAACCGAGCAGCAGCATCACCACGTAGGGGCTGACGATGAGCGCGTTGACGCCGATGACCGTCAGCGCGTCGCGCGTGTCGCGCGCGGCGTCGGCACGGCGCGCGAGAAGCGACCACGCCGCGAACACCGCGAGGCCGACGGCGGTGTAGGCCATGTGAAGGATGAACGCCCAGCCCATGAGGTGGAGGAGCAGGCCCGTGGCGATCCGGTCGCGCCAGCCACGGATCCGCACGAAGGCCCGGACGACCAGGGGGAACAGGATGAGGCCCACCACGTGGTTCGGCTTGAGCAGGAACGCCATGCTCCATGGCGGCCGATGGATCCCGATGAAGTCCAGGGGCGAGGTGCAGAGCAGGGTGGCGAAGCCCGCCAGGAGCGCCCGCTCCCAC
>DAINRN010000559.1:0-2706 GCA_036741815.1 Acidobacteriota bacterium | reverse complement strand
CCTCGGCGATCGCGGGCCAGTAGGACCGGAAGCCCTCGTACGACGTACGCCCGAGGAGAAGCGTGTCGGCTGCCCGGAGGCGTTCCGCGTTGTAGTCGGAGAAACCGTCGTCGAACAGCATGGCCATCACGTTCCCGCCCGGGCCGGAGTAGAAGCCGTCGAGCGAGACGGGCGAGGGCGGTCAAGGTCGGGTTCGGGTCACTCCCACGTAGAATCGCGCATGCCCGACCGGCCAGCACGCGACCCGTCTTGCCCATGCTTCGAAGGCTGCGCCGTCACCGACTGCAGCTGGGACGGCCTTTCGTGCACCTGCCCCGCTCACGGTCTGGGAACTCCCTGGAACACGCCAGGCTTCGAGGGCTCCTGCGACGAATGCGCCGGATGCAGGGCGGTCCGCGACCCCGAGTTGTGAGGGCCCTACGGAGCCGGCGGTCGGGAGAGTGCGCTCCCGGTCCTTGCCTTTCACGGTACGGCCGAGCGTCAGCACGCCGAAGATGAGGGCGGCGAGGCCGATCAACATCATCACGGGCGGGATCCAGGCTGGCGCCGGTTTCACCGCCGATTCGCGAGCGCGCTGAGCCACCGAGGCAGCGGCCACGAGCAGGACGCCGAGCAGCGCGAATCCCGGCCCGAGCGCGAGCTGACGGACGGTCTCCCGCCGCGCCCGCCAGCAGCAGCGCGGGAAAGATCGTGTTGCGCGACGGCTCCGCGGCGAGCCACGCCTCGATCCACGGGCCACCCGCCTCGAGCATCATCCCGGCCACGAATGCGCGATCGTCCGCGGCGCGCGTGAGCGTGAGCCGCGTGGCCGCCGGCTTGGCCGTCCCGGAGCTGGGCGATCTCGCGGCGGAACGCCTCCTCGCCGTGGAACGCATCCCGGATCGGATCCGGAAGCTTCGGGCCGCCGCCGAACAGGCCTTTCAGGAACGCCATCGAGGGCACCTCCCGGGGTTCGATCGAACTCTATCGCGCCGCGCCGCCGCCCGGTGACGCTTCGAGCCGGCGACGCCACTCGGCCGCGCGTGTGACGCGATCCGGATCGGGCTGCGCGCGGTTCCACTCCTCGTAGAAGCGGACGAGAAACCGGAGCGCACGAGTCGTGTCGGCCTCCCGTGGCGGCAGCTTGGGTATAGCCTCGACCAACAGCGCTTCCGCCTCGGCGCGCCGGCCCTGCTCGGCCAGCGTCATCCCCAAATGAAGGTTCATGACCTCCGCCAGGGCGGCGCCTTCACCCGCGTCCCCCCCCCGATCCTTCTTCTCTCTGAGGATCGTCAACTGGCGCCTGAGGACCTTTTCGGCTTCCCCGGGCCGCTGCAACCCCAGGAGGGCGCGCGCGTATGTGTCGTGCGCGGCCAGCGTGACCGGGTGGCCCTCGCCGAGGCTCTTGGCGCCCCGCGCGGCGGCCGCCGCCGCGAGGCGCTCGGCTTCCCCGAAGCGGCCGACGTTCGAAAGCGTGGCGGCCAGGCGTTCCATGGCCTCGATGGTCCGCTGATGATCCAGGCCGAGGACGCGCGTGCGCCCGTCGAGCGCCTGTCGGCACAGGCGCTCGGCCTCCACGTCGCGCCCCAGCTGGCCGTTGAGCTCGGCGAGGTTGGCTACGCTGTTGAGCGTGCTGGGGTGATCCGCTCCGTAGAGCTCGACCTTGAGCTCCAGGGTGCGCTGCATGAGGGGCGCCGCTTCCTCGAACCGGCCCATGAGGGCGAGGTCGTTGGCCAGGTTGTTCATCACCGAGATGGTCGGTGGTGCCTTCTCACCGTGAATGCGCCGGACACTGTCCAGGACCTGGCGATGGAGGGCTTCGGCCTTCTCGTAGCGGCCGGTCTCCTGGTAGTGATTGGCGAGGTTGCCCATCGTGTCGAGGGTAGCGGGATGTTCGGCTCCGAGAACGCGCCGCTTGCTCTCCAGGTTGCGCTCGTAGAGCGGCTCGGCCTCCTGGTAGCGGCCCTGCGATCGATACAGGCTTGCCAGGTTCATCTCGTACGCCAGGGTATCGGGATGATCCTGGCCGAGCAGGCGCTGGCCCATTTCGTGCGCTTTGCGGTAGAGGGGCTCGGCCTGATCCAGGCGACCCTGTCGCCAGTTGAGGAGGCCGAGCTGATTCATGGCATGGGCAATGTCCGGATGCTCCTCGCCCAGGTGCTTGCGGCGGAGCTCGAGCGCCCGCTGCAGGTGCGGCTCGGCCACGGAAAGCATGCCGAGCTCACGGTACGTGGCACCCAACGTGGTCCGTACCGACGCCTCGACGAGGGGTTCGCCCGCGAACCGTCCGCCGTCCTTCGAGGCCTGGTCGATGCGCTCGGCCGCCGCGTCGAGCACTTCGCGCATCGTGACGTCTTTGCCCTGCCCGCGCCGGGCCGAGGGCGCCACCGCCGCGAGCAGGTCGTCGTTCAGGAAGGCGTTGACCGCCTTGGCGATGGCCGTCTGGCGGCGGGCCGCCGCGGCCTCCTGGCGGATCCGGTAGGCCAGGTAGGTCATCGCGACCGCCACCGTGGTCGCCACCACGAGGGCGGCCGCGGTCAGCCGGCGCCGCAGCCGACGCCTGGGCGCTTCCCGGATGAAGCGGAGGTGCTCGGCCGTGTCGAGAGCGGAGGGCCGGATCGCGGGGGCAGAGGCCTTGAGGCGGTCGATGAGCGCGGTCAGCTCCGCGTAACAGAGGCCGGCCAGCGCGCAGACGGCTTCGGGGCTGTCGTAGGCTTCGCGGCAGTC
>DAINRN010000558.1:1072-2716 GCA_036741815.1 Acidobacteriota bacterium | reverse complement strand
CTCTGGCGCGGCCGCTGAGCGCGGGCCGCTACTCTTCCTGCCGGATCCTGCGCTCCAGGATCTGCGCGGGGTCGAAATCCTCGAGGCGCAGGAAATGGTCGGCGGCATCGATGAGGGCCTCGGAGGGCACGAGGCCCACGATCTCGCTCCCGATGACGCTCACCCCGTAGCGCGCCGCCTCGGAGCGCACGGTCTCGAAGACGCGGAAAAGCGGCGTCTTCTTGTAGTCCGTCATGTTGATCGAGACCTGGGCCACGTTGCGCTCCTTGAGCATCACGCCCATGGCCTTCACGAACCGGTAGCCGCCGCTGCTGTGACGGATGGCCTTGGCGATGCGGTTCGCGATCTTCACGTCCGGCGTGCCGAGGTTGATGTTGTAGGCGATGAGGGCCATGCGCGCGCCCACCACCACGGCCCCCGCCGACGGGTGGGGCGCCGCGGGCCCGAAGTCGGGCTGCCACAGCGGGTCGCGCATCCGCTCCGCCAGTCCCTCGAGCTGGCCGCGGCGGATGTCTTCCAGGTTCCGCCGGTGGGGAGCGGTCGCCGCCTCCTCGTAGAGGAAGACGGGCACCTGGAAGCGCTCCGCCACCGCCTGACCGACCTCTCGGGCCAGGGCCACGCAATCGTCCATGGACGCCCCCTCGATGGGGACGAAGGGGACGACGTCCACCGCCCCGACCCGGGGGTGCTCGCCCTGGTGGTTGCGCAGGTCGATGCGGCTCGTGGCCACCTCGAACAGGGCCAGCAGGCCGTCCTTCAGGGACCGCTCGTCGCCTGCGACGGTGAGCACGGTCCGGTTGTGGTCCTTGTTGGGATCCACGTCGAGCACGCGCAATCCCGGTACGGCCTTCATCGCCGCGACAGCCGCCTCCAGGACCTCGGGGCGCCGCGCTTCGCTGAGGTTGGGTACCGACTCGATGATCCGCGGCATGCCCCTTCCTATCACACTCGGGCGCCTGGGCCCAAGAAGCCGTTTTTTCCCTTGAAACGACGCGCTGATTTACCCATAATGATCGCGTTTCACGTGAGGACCTGCGGCGCTTGAGGACGGCGGCGACGGATCCGGTGGGGAGCTGGCTCGCCCGCGCCCTCGATCTTCTCTCCCGTAACGAGGGCCGCGAGGCCGCCGATCTCTTCGGCCGCGTCCTCCTGCGCGACCCCGGAAACGCCGACGCCCGCAACGGCCTGCTGCGGGCGCAAGCCGTGGTGCGCGAGACCGAGCGAATCCTCGAGGCCCAGCTCGAGCAGGCCGGCCGCGCATGCGAGGCCGGCGACGAGGCGCGCGCGCGGGCCCTGCTCGAAGATGTCGTCTCCAAGGGAGGGGACCGCGACCGGGCCCGCGCCATGCTGGACCGCCTCGACCGGCGTGTGGGCAGCCTCGAGGGTCTCGACGTGGCCGACGAGGCCCCGTCCGTTCCGCCGCCGGCGCCGCCGCGCCGGACGTGGGTGCGGCCCGCGCTGATCGCCGCCTGGGCGGCGGCCTTCGCGTCCATGGCCGCGGGCGTGGGAGCGAGCTGGGACCGGCTCCTGGTGAGCCTGGCCCGCACGCCGTCGCCGACGTCGCGCCCGGGCCCGCCGACCTCCCAGGTGCCGGCCGGGACGGTCCTCGAGCTGCTCGATCTGGTCGAGCTCGACCCGGAAGTA
>DAINRN010000558.1:0-1062 GCA_036741815.1 Acidobacteriota bacterium | reverse complement strand
CGTGGCGACGCGGCCGGCGCGCTGGCGGCGCTCGACCGCGTCTCGCCGGAGGAGCCCGCCTACCCCTTCGCACGGCAGCTGCGGACGCACGCCGCCGCCGTCCTTCGCGCGGAGGCCCGCCCGCGGTGAACTGCCCCGCGTGCAGCGAGGCTCTCACCAAAGGCCAGGAGCGTTGCCCACGTTGCGGGACCGTCGTGTACCTGCCCGTCGAGGGCGCTTTGGCGCCTGATCCGAAGCTCACGCCGCCCGCCCGCAACAAGGGCGAGGCGCTGCGCGAGATCCCCGGCATGAAGAAGCGCGAGCGCACCTGGAAGGACGAGGTGCGCGACCGCGTCCGCGACCGCCGCCAGCGCCGCTCGGGGGACGCCGACCTTCCGCTCTTCCGCGAGGAGGACGAGTCCACCTCGGCGGCGCCGGAGTATACCGAGCCGGCGGCGCCGCAGGACGGGCTCACGGAGCTGGGCGGAGGTCCGGACCTGCCGGTGGACGATCTCCCGCTCCGGCCCGCGGAGGTCGCGGCGCCACAGCCGCAGGCCCCGCCGCCGCCGCCGGTGGTCGCGCCGCGCGCCGCCGAGGTGTCGCTCGATGACGACGAGGCGGAGGAGGAATGGCCGCTGGAGCCGGCCCCGCGTCCCGAGGCCCTTCGGCCCGTGGAGCGGCCTGCGCGCATCATCGAGCGGCTCGGCGCGGCGGCGGTGGACGCCGCCCTGCTGGCCGCGCTCTTCGGCGTCGTCGTCTACTTCGCGAGCCGCGCCGCCCAGGTGACGGTGCCGCGCCTCATCCCCTCGTGGCCGTTCCTGGCCGGCTACCTCGCCTTCCTCGGTCTGGCCTACGCGGGATACTTCACGGGCACGACCGGACAGACCCTGGGCAAGATCCTCGCGGGCCTCCGCGTGGTCGACGCGGCGGGACACCCGCCCGGGTTCTTGAAGGCGTTCGTGCGGGCGGCCGTGGGCGCGGTCGGGATCGCGCTGGCCGGACTGGGGGCCGTGCCGATGTTCCTCGACCCCGCGGGCCGCGGCCTGCACGACCGGATGCTCAAGACGCGGGTCGTGAAGTTCT
>DAINRN010000557.1:0-2720 GCA_036741815.1 Acidobacteriota bacterium | reverse complement strand
TCCTTCAGGATGAAGCGGACGACGGGCAGGACGGGTTGGTAGCGTCCGGGGACGATCATCCCCGGACGCTCGGCTCCGCTCATGCCGGCGGCCCCGTCCGCACCGGGGACAGCATCGCGTCCCGCCTCACCACCTCGCCCAGGGACCAGCACAGGACGCACACGGCCCAGAAGGCGGCGGGGAGGAAGCCGACGCAGCAGAGGACGATCCCGAGCTGCGCGGCGAAGCTGGCCACCAGGTAGAGCAGCAGGGTCATGGCGTAGTTGCCAAGGTTCCGCCGGATGAAGGCGAGGTTCTCGCGGACCTCGAAGCCGGCGCTCACGCGGTCCAGCATCACGAAGCGGGCGAGGGCAGCCGGGACGTAGAGGCTCAGGACCAGCATCAACACCGCCGTGAGCGCGTACAGGCCCATGAACCCCAACGCGGCCAGGGCGTTTACGGCCTCGGACGCCCCGCGAGCGCTCGAGGCCCCCGAGAGCCCCGCCCCGGCCATGGCCACCACGATCGCGAAGGCCATGGGTACCACGACCACGGGCACGACGTGGACGAGGTAGATGGCGAAGGCGCGCAGGCCCTCGCCGAACATCCCGCCCAGGTCCTCCCACTCGGGCAGCGGGCGCGGATCGCCCGCCGCGGCTCTCCGGATGAGCCGCACCCCGTAGCCCGCCACGAAGACGGCGCCGACCACGAACGTCGAGAGCAGCATGAAGACCCCGCCGATGAGGATCTTCTTGATCCAGTCGGGGTCCTCGAACGCGAACCGGAAGGCGGTGGCGAAGTCGATGGTGTCGCGGGCGGGCGTCGGCCGGGGGCCCGAGCTCATGAAACGCTCATTGGTGATGCCGACACACTACCCTTCCCCGGAAGAGGCGGTCAAGCCGTGCTGTTGAAAACCGTGCTGTTGAAAACGCCGGCCGCCGCCGTTATGGTGTGCCTCGGTCCCCGGTGGAGATCCTCTCCTGCGACGTCCTCGTCGTCGGTGGCGGCGGGGCGGGGCTGCGCGCGGCCATCGCCGTGGCCGAGACGCACCCCGCGCTGAGCGTGGCCGTGATCTCCAAGGTCTATCCCATGCGGAGCCACACCGTGTCCGCCGAGGGTGGGGCGGCGGCCGTCATCAAGCCCGGCGACAGCCTGGACGCCCACGCCTACGACACGATCTCGGGCGGGGACTGGCTGTGCGACCAGGACGCGGTGGAGGCCTTCGTCAAGGAGGCCCCGGAGGAGATGCTGCGGCTCGAGCACTGGGGCTGCCCCTGGAGCCGCGAGCCCGACGGCCACGTGGCCGTGCGGCCGTTCGGGGGCATGAAGGTGCAGCGCACTTGGTTCGCCGCGGACAAGACCGGCTTCCACATGCTGCACACCCTCTTCCAGACCACCCTGAAGTACGAGGGCATCCGGCGCTTCGACGAGTCGTTCGTGACGACGCTGCTGGTGGACGACGGCCGCTGCCAGGGCGTGGTGGCCATCGAGCTGGCCACGGGTCAGATCCGCGCCATCACGGCCAGGGCGGTCATCCTCTGCACGGGAGGCTGCGGCAAGATCTTCCCCTTCACCACCAACGCCAACATCAAGAACGGCGACGGCATGGCCCTGGCGTACCGGGCGGGCGCGCCCCTCAAGGACATGGAGTTCGTCCAGTACCATCCGACCGGCCTGCCCTTCACCGGGATCCTCATCACCGAGGCCGCGCGCGCCGAGGGCGGATGGCTGCTCAACAAGGACGGTTACCGCTACCTGCAGGACTACGATCTCGGAAAGCCCGAGCCGAAGCCCGTGCTGCGCTCCATGGAGCTCGGCCCGCGGGACCGGCTCTCCCAGGCCTTCGTGAAGGAGCAGGAGAAGGGGCGCACGATGGAGGGCCCCTACGGGAACTACGTCCACCTGGACGTCCGTCACCTGGGCCGGAAGACCATCGAGAAGAAGATCCCCTTCGTGCGCGAGCTCTGCCTGAAGTACGAGAACATCGACCCCGTGAACGAGATGATCCCGGTGCGCCCCGTCGTCCACTACATGATGGGCGGCATCTCGACCGACATCCGGGGTGCCACGCCGCTCCCGGGCCTCTACGCGGCGGGCGAGGCGGCCTGCGTGAGCATCAACGGCGCCAACCGGCTGGGGTCGAACTCCCTCACCGAGCTGCTCGTCTTCGGGGCGCGGGCAGGGGAGGCGGCCGCCGCCTTCGCGGCCGGCCAGGGGCCGGCGGGGGCGGGAGTGCTCGCCCAGGCTCAGGACGAGGGCCGGCGGCTGGAGGACCGCCTCCTGCGGCGCTCGGGAGGCACGGAGAAGATCGCCACGCTGCGCACCGAGATGCACCAGACCATGGAGGGCAGCGCGGGGATCTACCGTACGGGCGCCGCCCTCGACCAGGCGGCGGCGAAGATCGAGGACCTGCGGCGGAGGGTCGAGTCGGTCGCGCTGGATGATCACAGCCGCACCTTCAACACCGAGCTGACCTCGGCCCTGGAGCTGTCCTACATGCTGGACCTGGCCGCGGCCATCGTGCAGTCCGCGCTGCAGCGCAAGGAGTCGCGCGGGTCGCACCAGCGGACCGACCACCCCGAGCGTGACGACGCGCGGTACCTCAGCCACTCGTTGGCCTATCGGAGCGAGGGCGGTCCGCCGCGCATCGAGTACCTGCCGGTCACCATCACGCGCTGGCCGCCGGGCGAGCGCGTCTACGGGAGGTAGGCGAGACATGCCCGAGACCGTGGCCCTGCAGG
>DAINRN010000556.1:0-2723 GCA_036741815.1 Acidobacteriota bacterium | reverse complement strand
GATTCGACGCTCGCCTGCTCGCCCTCGACGGCGGCCCCCGCCGCGCCTCCCTCGTCCGCCAGGGACGCTTCCCGCTGCTGGTCCAGGGACGTCAGGCCGGGGGTGCGCGTCGCCGATCCCTTGTGCTCCGTGTTCTTGTCCACGTCCGGGGAGACCTTGGTTTCGCGCGTCATCCCGCCCACCTCCTCTACAAGCACCATGGCACCGTTGCCGAGGCCTGGCAAGGGGATCGCCTCACATGGGGCCCACGGCCTCCCGGCGCCGCAAGGGCAGCAGTCCGTATCCCTTCATCTTCCTGTAGAGGTTCGAGCGCTCGACGCGGAGGGCCTCCGCGGTGCGGCTCATGTTGCCGCCCGACTCCTGGTACTTCTTCCAGATGTACCGCTTCTCGAAGTCCTCGCGGGCGGCGGCCAGCGACGGGAAGTCGCCCTCGGCCTCGCGCGCCCCGCCCGGCTCCGGATCCGCCGCGGGGCCCGCCCCCGCCAGCAGCGGCGCGGGCAGGTTGCGCGCCTCGATGCGGTCTCCCGGCGTCATGATGACCAGCCGCTCGATGATGTTGCGGAGCTCGCGCACGTTGCCCGGCCAGGGCAGCCCGGCCAGCAGCTCCAGGGCCTCCGGCGTCAGCTCCTTGGGACGACGGCCGTACTCACCCGAGATCTCGGCGATGAAGTGCCGCACCAGCGGCCCGATGTCCTCCCGGCGCTCGCGCAGCGGCGGCACGTGGAAGGGGATCACGTTGAGGCGGAAATAGAGGTCCTCGCGGAAACGTCCCTGCCGGATCTCCTCCTCCAGGTTCTTGTTGGTGGCGGCGATGACCCGGACGTCGACGGTGATGGAGGCCGTCCCTCCCACCGGCTCCACGGTCTGCTCCTGCAGGACGCGCAGCACCTTGGCCTGGGTGCGGAGCGCCATGTCCCCCACCTCGTCGAGGAACAGGGTGCCGCCGTCCGCCACCTCGAACTTCCCCTTCTTCGCGGTCAAGGCACCCGTGAACGCGCCCCGCGTGTGCCCGAACAGCTCGCTCTCGATCAGCTCCTCGGGGATAGCGGCGCAGTTGACCTCCACGAACGGGCCCTGCGCGCGCAGGCTCTGGAAGTGGATGTTGCGCGCCACGAGCTCCTTGCCCGTGCCGTTCTCGCCGAAGATGAGGACGCGGCCGTTGGAGGGCGCGGCCTGCGCGATGTCCGCGCGCAGGGCGCCGAGGACGGGGCTGTTCCCCACCATGACCCAGCGGTGCTCTACCTGCTCCTTGAGGGCCCGGTTCTCGACTTCCAGCCGCTGCTGGCGCAGGGCGTTTTTCACCACCAGCAACGTCTTCTCGAGCGACAGCGGCTTCTCGACGAAGTCGCGCGCGCCCAGGCGCACGGCCTTGACCGCGGCCTCGATGCTGCCGTGGCCGGAGATCACGACCACCGGCAGCTCGGGGTCCAGCGTGCGGACGCGCGAGAGGGTCTCCAGCCCGTCCATCTTTGGCAGCCAGACGTCGAGCAGCAGCAGGTCGTAGCGCCGGGCCTCCAGCGCGGCCAGGCCGGCCTCGCCGCTCTCCACCGCCTCCACCACGTAGCCCTCGTCGCCCAGTATCCCGACGAGCGAGCTACGGACGCCCGCCTCGTCGTCCACGACCAGGATGGATTCACGCATTCAACGCACCTCGAGAAGAGGGGCGCGACCGCGCGCCCCTCAAACGGGGAACTCCAGGACGAAGCGCGCCCCGCGCGGGGCGTTGTCCTCCACGCGGATCGCGCCCTGATGCTCCTGCACGATGCGGCTCACGATGGCCAGGCCCAGCCCGCTACCGCGCTTCTTGGTGGAGAAGTGCGGCACGAACAGCTTCTCGCGGTCCTCCGCCGGGATCCCGGGCCCGTCGTCTGCCACCCCCAGGCGCACGCGTCCCTCCGAGCGGTCGAACTCGGTGGAGATGACGACGGTGCCCTTCTTGTCCGTGGCCTCGATGGCGTTGTCGACCAGGTTGATGAGCGCGCGCTTCATCTGGTCCGCGTCCAGGCGCAGGGTGGGGACGTCCGAGGCCAGGCGCCTCTCGATCCGGATGCCGGTGAAGAGCCCGTCGTAGAGCGACAGCGCCTGGTCGATGACCTGGTGCAGCGAGCCGGGGGCCAGGTTCGCGGCGGGCAGGCGGGCGAACTGGGCGAACTCGTCCACCAGGTTCTTGAGGGCCTCCACCTCCTGGACGATGGCCCCCGTGCACTCGGTGAGCACCCGCTCGAAGTCGGGGGCCGACTTCAGGTGCGCCTTTCGGATGCGCTGGGCGGAGAGCTGGATGGGAGTCAGCGGGTTCTTGATCTCGTGCGCGAGCTTGCGCGCCACCTCGCCCCAGGCCGCCACCTTCTGCGCGCGCATGAGCGGCGTGAGGTCGTCCACCACGACCACCGCCCCGCGCGGCGAGCCCGGCGCGCCCTCCAGCGGCACGACGGTGACGGCCAGGTGCCGGTCCCGGCCTCGCGAGGGCAGGAGGACCTCCCGCTCCTGGCGCGCCACCCGCCCCGAGAGGAGCCGCTGCACCAGCGTGGGGATCTCCCCCCGGCCCGGCCCCGACAGCACCTCTTCCAGGCGGCGCCCGACCGCGGCCGCGTCCATGTCCAGCAGCCGGCACGCGGCGGCGTTCACGGCCGTCGCGGTGCCCTCGGCGTCGACCACGACGACGCCCGTGCCGACCGTCTCCAGGACCGTCTCCATCAGCCGGCGGCGCTCCTCCAGCTCCTGGT
>DAINRN010000555.1:0-2728 GCA_036741815.1 Acidobacteriota bacterium | reverse complement strand
GCCACCGCTGCCGGGCGCGGGCTACTGACGCTTATGGGGGGCTCGGGGGCGGGGTCGGTGGAGGGACCGGGTGTAGCGCCGCGGCGAGAACGATGTCGATTTTCTTCATGACGCGCCTCACGAGATCAGAAGTTCCAGGCCAGCTGGAGCTGGACCTGGTGGGACGACTCGCCGGCGTCGGTGATGTCCGTGCCCGCCTCGGCGGCCGAGAACACCGTCCGGTCCGATCGGTTCAGCCGGTACTCCAGCTTCAGGTCGAGCACGTCGATGGGGTGCCGCGTCCGCGCGTAGGTCGCGCCGGTGGAGCGCAGGCCTTCGACGAGCCGGGACAGGTGGACGACGGGGGTGATCGTCCAGGAGCTGAGCGTCTGCGCCACGCCCGTGCGGGTCCCGTCCTCGTCGTCGAGCCAGCCGTAACGCAGGCTGACGCCGAGCCCCTCGAGCACGTCGTGGTGCCCGAGGACGTAGAAGCCCTTCCAGGCGGCGTCCACCGTCTCGGCCGGGGCTGCGATCGGCGTGCCGCGCTCGCGCATCTCCACCTCGTTCTCCCCACCCCAGACCATCTCCCCGGCCACGAAGGACCGCGAGCTGGGGGACCACGTCGCGTCGGCGCTCACCACCCACCGCGTGGGGGAATCGTCGCCTTCCCGCTCGGGGCCGAAGAAGCCGCCCACGCCCAGGTTCAGGAGGGTCTCGTGCGGGAAGGGCGTGACGCCCAGCCGTCCGCCGAGGCTCTTGCCCTCGTTGATGTCGTTCGAGTCCTCTTCCCCCGAGGTCTCCGACTCCCAGCGGTTCACCACCCACGCCGCCACGTCCAGGCGGGGGCCGAACGCGTACGCCACCTGCAACCCGGTCATGCGCTGGGGGCGCGCGTAACGGAACACCTCGGAGGTGGTCGCGGTCACGATCAGCACCTCGTCGTGGCGCTCGATGCCGAACGGCACGTCCCAACGCCCCAGCGAGAAGGCAATGCCGTTGCCGGCGGGGGCCACCGCCGTGACGTTGAAGCGGTCGAGGTTGACCACCACCTCGGGCTCCTCCGCCCCGAACCGCTCCACGCAGGGGCCGTCGCCGAAACACCCGAAATCCGGGTCGAACCCGTGGCTGTGGCGGTCGCGGTGGCTCTCGACCTCGATGGCGGCGCTGGCGGTGAGCCAGGGCGCGATCATCCGCGCGACGCTCAAGCCGACCTTGTCGAAGCCGAAATTCACGGCCCCGGGGTTGCTCAGGGCCGGCGTCCCTCCGGCGAACTCCGGGACCATCTGCAGCTTGGAGTTGTAGCTCACCGACCCGACGAGGAAGCCCGACATACGCAGGGCGTTGTAGTCCGACGTCGGCTCCGCCGCGCCAGGCGACGGCGACGGGGACGGCGGCGGCGGCGGTTGCGCGATGGACGGGGCGGCTCCGCCGAGCCAGACGAGCGCGGCGGCCGACAGGCACAGGGCACGGTAATGGCGCATTCCTCGATCCCTCTCGCCCCGGACAAAGGGGCCTTGATGTGGGCGGACCGCGCCCGGTTGCGGGCGGCGGCCACGTCTCGAGCAGGACCAGCTAGATCGAGAAGGTTCTCGGCGGGGGTGCGACGGGTTCCGGCGCCCGGGTCACGGCGGCGAAAGGTGATTCCGGCCGATCGAGGCGCTCGAATCCCGGCCCGGGCACGAAGGCGACGGAGAGCAGGAACGGCCGCACGGGGCCGGGGCCCAGGCCGCCCTCGTCGCCGGCGCCCTGGCAGGACCGCATCGCCGCGCCGCTCGGGGCCGTGCGGCGGACAGCGCGAATCACAACGACAGACGCCATTCTCGCAAGCGTGGTCGTGGTGGCGGCCGGCTGCGGTCGGCCGCGCGGACGCCTCCTTCGCGTGGTGGGCGTGCTCGCCGTGCGCCTGGGCCGCGGGCGCTGGCGAGGCTGGCGCGGCGTCGGTCCGGTCGGCCGCCGCCCGGCCCACCATCCACCCACCGCCACCCACGAAGCTGGTCGCCGTGACGAGGACCATGGCCAGGCTCGAGGCGCGGGTCGCGGAGGCGACCGGCACTACGGAGTCACCGTGCCGTTGGCCGCCACGCGGAAGACGAAGCCGGGGCCGCCGCCCTCCGGGACGTCCCGGCTGACCAGGGTCACGCCGTTGGCGGTGAGGTTGCTGATGGCGAAGCCGTCCTCCTGCGTCAGGCAGGCGTTGGGGTCGCTGATCAGGAGCTTGTTCTCGGGTCCCACCGGCACGTCGGACTGGGTCAACTCCCAGCGGTCGGCGCCTACTGCCGTCATGTTCACGAGCTCGAAGCGGCGCCACCCCACGTGCATGTGCGTCGGCGAGGAGAACTGCACGCACGCGATGAGCGCCGGCGGGATGTTGGGGTTGGTGGTCGTGGACGCGGTGTAGACGAAGCGCACCGTGGCCACGCCGCTCGACGGCTCGCTGGGTGAGCTGCTGCAGGCGGGCAGGAGCAGGAGGGCCGCCGCGGCGAAGAGCCGCGCCACGCGAAACACGGGGCGAATCCTATCATTCCTGTGCCCGCTCACGGCTTGCAGGTCGTCACGGTGACGAGGCCGGAGTCCTTGCCCGCGCCGCAGGCGTCGAAGCCGACCGCGAGCAGCGAGACGGTGTTGCCGCAGCCGCCGGGCAGCGACCAGTTCACGCGCCAGGGCGGAGACGTGCGGGTGTTGATCAGGACGGGGGGGGACTGGGCGGCCATGGCTGAGGGGTCCGCCGCGCCGAACGAGTCGATGTGAT
>DAINRN010000554.1:0-2742 GCA_036741815.1 Acidobacteriota bacterium | reverse complement strand
CGTGGCCTTCGGCAACAAGGTCGTGGAGTACGCCCTGCGCCTGCCCGGCGGCCGATACCTGCCCATCGACAGCAAGTGGACGAGCGTGGCCCCCCTGGAGCGGCTCGACGCCGTGGAGGCCCCCCAGGAGCGGCGGCGGCTCGTGGAGCAGGTGCTGCGGGACGTGCGCTCGCGCATCCGCGACATGAGCAAGTACCTGGACCCGGAGCGGACCCTCTGCCTCGGGCTGCTCGCCGTCCCGGACGCGGTCTACGCCGCCGCGCCCGAGGCCCACGGCGAGGGGTATCGCGAGGGGGTGGTGGTGGTGCCGTACTCGCTGGCCCTGCCCTACGTGCTCGCGCTCTACCGTCTGACCATCCGCTTCGGCGGGGTGGTGGACACCGACCAGCTCGCGGCTCGCCTGCGCAGCCTCGACGAGTGCCTGCGCAAGACGGACGAGGAGGTGGAGGGCCGCTTGTCGCGCTCGCTCGTCCAGCTCGGCAACTCCCGGGACGCCCTGCGCGATCAGCTGGGCGGCGCCCGCCGGGCCGCCGAGCGCCTGCTGCGCGAGGCCGATCCCGAGGAGCGGCCGCTCGGCCTCGGGCGCTCCGACGACCGTCCCGCGCTGGTGCCGGTCGTGGCGGTGGGCGAGCTCGATTGACGCCGGCCCCCGCGGGCCGATAACCTCGAACCGTTCCTATGGACACCATCGCCATCCTGGTGGCGGCGGGGCGCGGCGAGCGGATGCACGCGGGCCGCCCCAAGGCCTTCCTCGTGCTGGGGGGCCAGACCCTGCTCCTGAAGGCGGCTCTCGCCTTCGAGTCCGCCCCCTCGGTGGGGGCCATCGTGGTGGTCGCACCGCCCCTGGAGATCGACGCGGCGCGCGAGACCCTGGCCCGCATCACCAAGCTCCGGGACGTCGTGGCGGGCGGGCCCAAGCGCCAGGACTCCGTGCTCGAGGGGCTGAAGCGGGTGCCCGGCGGCTTCGACGGTGTGGTCCTCGTGCACGACGCCGCGCGGCCGCTCGTGGAGACCGCGCTCATCGAGTCCGTGGCGCGGGCCGCCCGTGAGTGCGGGGCCGCCATCCCCGTCCTGGAGCTGACGGACACCATCAAGAAGATGCGCGACGGACGCGTCCGGGAGACCGTGGACCGCTCGGAGCTGGCCGCCGCCCAGACACCGCAGGGCTTCCGCTTCGCCCTGCTGGCCCGGGCCTACGAGGCCGCGTACCGCGACCGCGTGCTCCTCACCGACGAGGCCATGGCGGTGGAGCGCGTGGGGGAGGCGGTGGTGGCCGTGCCCGGGTCGGCGCGCAACCGCAAGATCACGACGCCCGAGGACCTGGCCTGGGCGGAGGTCGAGCTGGCCAGGGCCGCGGCGGGGCCATGACGGAGATCCGCGTCGGCAGCGGCTTCGACGCCCACAAGCTGGTCCCCGGCCGCCGGCTGGTGCTCGGCGGGGTGGAGATACCGTTCGACCTCGGCCTCGAGGGCCACTCCGATGGCGACTGCCTGCTCCACGCGGTGTGCGACGCCCTGCTGGGCGCCTTGGCAGCCGGTGACATGGGAAAATACTTCCCGAGCAATGACCCGCGCTGGAAGGACACGGCGAGCACCGTCTTCCTGAAGGAAGTGGCCCGTCTTGTCAGCGAGAAAGGCTACGCGCTGGAAAACCTCGACGTGACCGTCATTGCGGAGCGCCCGGCCATCGCCCCTCACATCCAGAGGATCCGTGAGGGGCTCAGCCGGGCGCTTGATCTCGGCGTGGAGCGCGTCTCGGTCAAGGCCAAGACGGCCGACGGCCTCGGCGCCCTCGGGGCGGGGCAGGGGATCGCGGCCCAGGCCGCCGTCCTCGTGCGGCGCAAGGGCTGAGCGGCGCCATGGACTTGATCTGTGGGATCAACCCGGTGCTCGAGGCCCTGGCCGCGGGCACGCGGCACTTCGACCGCCTGCTGATCGTCAAGGGGCTGCGCAACCCCAGGGTGTCGGAGGCCATCGCGCGCGCCAGCCAGCAGGGCATCCCGCTGCGGTTCGAGGCGCGCGAGACGCTCGACCGCATGGCGGGCGGGCTCTCGCACCAGGGGATCATGGCCGTCGTCTCCGCCAAGCCCGTGATCGACATGGAGACGCTCCTGGCCGGGGCCCGCGACCCGGCGCTGATCGTGGTGCTCGACGGCGTCGAGGACCCGCGCAACCTCGGCGCCATCCTGCGCACGGCGGAGGCGGCGGGGGCCGACGGCGTACTCCTGCCCGAGAGGCACAGCGCGGGCCTCTCCGAGACGGTGAGCCGCGCCTCCGCGGGAGGCCTCGAGCACGTGAAGGTGGCGCGGATCGGCAACGTGGCCCAGGCCCTCGAGGAGCTGAAGGGGCGCGGGATCTGGGTGGTGGGCTTCGACGCCACGGGGAGTGAGCGCTGGGACGCCGTGGACTACCGGCGGCCGGTGGCGCTGGTGCTGGGCGGGGAGGGCCGCGGGATGCGGCGCCTGGTCCGCGAGCGGTGCGATCACCTCGTCGCGCTCCCGCTCTTCGGCCACGTGGCCTCGCTCAACGTCTCGGTGGCGGCCGGGGTCGCGCTCTACGAGGTCATCCGGCAGCGCGGCTCCGTCCCCAGCGTCGTCCGGGCCATCCCGTCACGGCCGGTCCACGACGCCCGGCGTATCGTCGGCCCCGGTCCCGAGGACGGTGAGGCCGACCCCGGATCCCATGGCCACGTCGATGTGGCCGACGCCGACCCAGTTGAATGCCTGCTTGTCGAAACGATTGC
>DAINRN010000553.1:0-2744 GCA_036741815.1 Acidobacteriota bacterium | reverse complement strand
GCGCGACGAAATTCCAGACCATCATGCGGGTCGTGCTGCCGGCCGCCGCGCCCGGCATCCTCACCGGCCTGATTCTGGCCATGGCGCGCGGCGCCGGCGAAGTGGCGCCGCTGATGATCACCGGCGTCGTGAAGCTGGCGCCCGACATGCCCATCGACGGCATCGCGCCGTTCCTGCACCTGGACCGCAAGTTCATGCACCTGGGCTTCCACATCTACGACGTGGGGTTCCAGAGCCCGAACGTGGAGGCCGCCAAGCCGATGGTCTATACCACCACTATCCTCCTGCTCGGCATCGTGATCCTCCTGAACCTGACCGCGATCGTGGTGCGCAACCGGCTACGGCGGAAGTACCAGACCTCGGCCTTTTGAGGAAGGAAATGCCAGAGACAGAAGCTACGGCCGACCAGGGGCTGCGGATCAAGACGGAGGTGCGGGCGCCCGACGTGCGGGCGGGCACCGGCCAGGTCGCCATCGAGCTGCGGGACGTGAACCTCAGCTACGGGGACAACCACGTCCTGCACGACATCTCCATGGATATCGGCGAGAAGATGGTCACCGCGTTCATCGGCCCCTCGGGGTGCGGCAAGTCCACGCTGCTGCGCTGCCTCAACCGGATGAACGACCTCATCGACGACACCTCCACCCGGGGCACCATCAAGGTCAAGGGCAAGGACATCTACGCCCCCCAGACGGACGTCATTGAGGTGCGGCGCCGGATCGGGATGGTCTTCCAGAAGTCGAACCCCTTCCCGAAGTCCATCTACGAGAACGTGGTCTACGGCCTGCGCATCGCGGGCATCCGGGACAAGGCCACCCTGGACGAGGCGGCCGAGCGCAGCCTGCAGGGGGCCGCGCTCTGGGACGAGGTAAAGGACCGCATGGACGCCAGCGGGTTGGGCCTGTCCGGGGGCCAGCAGCAGCGGCTCTGCATCGCGCGCGCCATCGCCGTGGAGCCGGAGATCGTCCTCATGGACGAGCCGTGCTCGGCCCTCGACCCCATCGCCACCGTGAAGATCGAGGAGCTGATGTACAGCCTCAAGGACCACTACACCATCGTCATCGTGACCCATAACCTCCAGCAGGCGGCGCGCGTCTCCGACAAGACCGCCTTCTTCTGGCTGGGGCGCCTGGTGGAGTACGGCGAGACCTCCGCGATGTTCACCAACCCGCGGGAGAAGCTCACGGAAGACTACATAACCGGTCGATTCGGATAGGAGGACGGATGGCAGCACCAAGGACGCGGCGCCCGGCGGCTGAGTGCCGGCCCCCGAGATAGGCATGGAACGGCATCACTTCGAAGGCGAGCTGCAGACGCTCAAGAACCGGCTCCTCAACATGGGGGCCCTGGTGGAGGAGCGCGTGCACCGGGCGATTCAGGCCCTCATGGAGAGGAACCTGGGGGCCGCGGAGGAGATCGCGCGCACGGACCAGGAGGTCAACGAGCTGCAGATCGAGATCGACGAGCGCTGCCTGCGCCTGTTCGCCCTCCAGCAGCCCATGGCCTCCGACCTGCGCCTGATCACCGCCGCCATGAAGATCAACTCCGACCTGGAGCGGATCGGCGACCAGGCCGTGAACATCGCGGAGCAGGCCGTGCGGGTCCTGGCCCACCCGCCCCTGAAGCCGATCATCGACCTCCCGCGCATGGCCGGGATCGCCGAGCGCATGACGCGCGAGAGCCTGGACGCCTTCGTGCGCAAGGACGCCACCCTGGCCCGCGCCATCCTGGCCCGCGACGACGAGGTGGACGAGCTCAAGGACCACGTCTTCCGCGTGCTGCTCACCTACATGATGGCCGACCCCGGGACCATCGAGCGGGCCCTGGGGCTGATCCTGGTCAGCCGGCACCTGGAGCGCATCGCCGACCATGCCACCAACATCGCCGAGGACGTCATCTTCGTGGTGGAGGCCAAGGACGTGCGCCACCACCACGAGGAGGTAGGATGACCTCGGCCGGCCGCGGGCAGAAGACGGATCCTCCCGCCCGGCCCGACGGCCGCCGGCGAGTGCTGCTCATCGAGGACGACCGCGACATCGCCGAGGCCATCGCCTACCAGCTGGAGAAGGCGGGGCTCCAGGTCCGCCTGGCCTACACGGGGGAGGAAGGCCTGGAGGCCTCGCGCCGCGGCGTGGACCTGGTCCTGCTGGACCTGAACCTTCCCAACATGGACGGCCTCGAGGTCTGCCGCATGATCCGCCGCCAGAGCGCCACCGCCCACGTCCCCATCATCATCGTCTCCGCGCGCGGGGAAGAGGTGGACCGGGTCCTCGGCCTCGAGATGGGGGCGGACGACTACGTGGTGAAGCCGTTCAGCCTGAAGGAGCTGGCCGCGCGCTGCCGGGTGGCCCTGCGGCGCTCGGACGCCTCGGCCGTCTCCCCCGAGTCCTACCGCGACGACAACTTCGAGGTCGAGTTCGACGCCTTCGTGGTGCGCTACCGCGGCCAGGAGGTCCGGCTCACCCCCAAGGAGTTCGAGCTCTTCCGCTACCTGGTCGAGCGGCGTGGCCGGGTGGTCACCCGCGAGCGCCTGCTCTCCGATGTCTGGGGTTACGACACCGACGTGGAGACGCGCAGCATCGACGCCCACATCCGTCGCTTGCGCCTCAAACTGGGCCCGGCGCGGGACCACATCGAGACGATCGTCGGCCTGGGCTATCGGTTCGTGCCGATCCCTTCCCAGGCACCTCCCGCCTAGTCAGAACCGCAGCTTCGCCCCCAGCATCACCCGCAGCGGGTCGACC
>DAINRN010000552.1:0-2751 GCA_036741815.1 Acidobacteriota bacterium | reverse complement strand
TGGATGCGCACGCTCAGCGGCCCCGCGCCAGGCGGGCCAGGCTCTCCGCGTAGGGCGCCCGCGCCACGCCGCGCTCGCAGACGATGGCCGTCACGTAGCGGTGGGGGGTCACGTCGAAGGCGGGGTTGCGCACGGCCACGCCCTCGGGGGCCAGGCGCCGGCCGCCGTGATGGGTGACCTCGTCCGCCGGCCGCTCCTCGATGGTGATGGAGTCGCCGGACGGCGTGCGCAGGTCGATGGTGGAGACGGGCGCGGCCACGTAGAAGGGGACGCCGTTCTCGCGGGCCAGCACGGCCACCGTGTAGGTGCCGATCTTGTTGGCGACGTCGCCGTTGGCCGCGATGCGGTCCGCCCCCACCACCACCGCGTCCACCTCTCCCCGCGCCATCAGGTGGCCCGCCATGCTGTCCGCGATGAGCGTGGTGGGAATCCCGTCCCGGGCCAGCTCCCAGGCGGTGAGACGGGCGCCTTGCAGGTTCGGCCGCGTCTCGTCGGCGAGGACGTTCCGGATCTTCCCCTGGCGCGCGGCGGAGCGGATGACGCCCAGCGCGGTACCGTAGCCGGCGGTGGCCAGGGCCCCCGCGTTGCAGTGGGTGAGGACCCGGGCCCGCTCGGGGATCAGCTCGGCGCCGAGGTCGCCGATGCGGCGGCAGGCCGCCACGTCCTCCTCCTCGATGGCCCGGGCCTCGTCCAGCAGGCCGTCGCGCAGTGATGCCCCGCCCTCCGCCTGTTCGGCCTCGAAGCGGCGGCGCATGCGGTCGATGGCCCAGAAGAGGTTGACCGCGGTGGGCCGGGTGGCTGCCATCTCCTGGCAGATCGAGTCGAAGGCCGCCCGCAGCCCCTCGCCCTCTTCCCTCGAGTTGCGGACGCCCAGCGCGATCCCGAGCGCGGCGGCCACCCCGATGGCGGGCGCCCCGCGCACGGCCATATCTCTAATGGCTGCAGCCACTTCCGAATGATGGCGGCAGCGGAGATAGACCTCCTCGCCGGGCAGGCGCCGCTGGTCGATCATGACGACCGCGTCGTCCTGCCACGCCACCGTGGGGATCACCGTGCCTCCCGCAAGCCCCCATCCTACCCTCATGCGGCCGTTTGACGCCCCCCCGGGGGGCGCCTAGAATCCCCGCCGCGCCGCGCTTTCTGAAGCGCAGCGGGGGAGGTCCGGACCCATGGTCCAAGAGAGCCTGAACCCCTTCGAGATCTCGCAGCGACAGTTCGATACCGCGGCCGAGAGGATCGGCCTCGACGACGGCCTGCGCGAGGTCCTGCGCACACCCAAGCGCCAGCTGATCGTCTCCATCCCCACCCTCATGGACGACGGCTCCGTGAAGGTCTTCGAGGGGTTCCGCGTCCAGCACAACATTGCGCGCGGCCCCGCCAAGGGCGGGATCCGTTATCACCCCAAGGTGACGATCGACGAGGTGAAGGCCCTGGCCTCCTGGATGACGTGGAAGTGCGCGACCGTGAACATCCCCTACGGCGGCGGCAAGGGCGGCGTGACCTGCGACCCCAAGAAGATGTCGCGCGGCGAGCTGGAGCGGATGACGCGCCGCTACGCCTCCGAGATCTCGATCATCATCGGCCCCGACCGCGACATCCCCGCCCCGGACGTCTACACGGACGCCCAGACCATGGCCTGGATCATGGACACCTACTCCATGACCATGGGCTACTCGTCGCTGGGCGTGGTGACGGGCAAGCCCATGTCCATGGGCGGCAGCGCGGGCCGCAACGAGGCCACCGCCCGCGGCACGCTCTTCTGCATCCGCGAGGCCGCGCAGGTGATCCGCCGGCCCGTGCGCGGGGCCACGGTGGCGGTCCAGGGCTACGGGAACGCCGGGGCCATCGCCGCCCGCCTGCTCCGCGACGACGGGGCCCGGATCGTGGCGGTGAGCGACAGCAAGGGCGGCGCGTACAACAACCGCGGCCTGGACCTGAGGGCCGTGGACGAGCACAAGGCCCGCACGGGCTCGCTGGCCGGCCTGAAGGGCGCGGAGCGGATCACCAACGACGAGCTGCTCGAGGTCAAGTGCGACATCCTGGTGCCCGCCGCCCTCGAGAACCAGATCACCCTGAAGAACGCCGCCCGCATCCGGGCCCGGATCGTGGGGGAGGCGGCCAACGGCCCCACCACTCCCGGCGCCGACCGCGTGCTGAAGGACCACGGGGTTTTCGTCATCCCCGACATCCTCTGCAACGCCGGCGGCGTGACCGTGTCCTACTTCGAGTGGGCCCAGAACCTCCAGGGGTTCTTCTGGGACGAGGGACAGGTCAACAAGGAGCTGGAGAAGTTCATGAAGCGCGCCTTCCACGAGGTGCACCAGGTGTCCCGGACCCACAAGACGGACATGCGCATGGCGGCCTACATGCTCGCCGTGGGCCGGGTGGCGGAGGCCACCAGGGTGCGGGGGCTCTTCCCTTAGAACCGGCATTTTTGGGACGCGCTACAATGATCGCGTGATCCCGGTCGAGCAGGCGCTCGAGATCGTCCTCGCGCACACGCCGATCCTGCCCTCCGACGACGTGGACCTGGAAGACGCGGTGGGCCGCGTCCTCGCCGAGGACGTGCGCTCCGACGTCGAGATGCCGCCCTTCGACCGCGCGGCCATGGACGGCTACGCCGTGCGCGCCGCCGACGTGGCGGCGGCGCCCGTGACCCTGCGGTTGGTGGGACAGTTGCGGGCGGGACAGGTCCCGGAGCGCGAGGTCGGGCCCGGCGAGGCCATCCAGATCATGACCGGCGCGCCCGTC
>DAINRN010000551.1:0-2754 GCA_036741815.1 Acidobacteriota bacterium | reverse complement strand
TGAAGTTGAACGAGGCGGCGTAGGCGCGCGAGTTGACCTCGCGCTTGCCCACCATCACCGTGTCCTTGCCCCCATCGGAGATTTCCTCCCAGACGGTCTTCTTCGCGGAAAGGCTGTCCCGGCTCTGGTCCACGTAGGACAGGACGACGCTCTCCCCGACGCGAAGGGTGCCCGCGTCGGGCTTCTCCTGCCCGACGATCATCCGGAAGAGCGTGGTCTTCCCCGCGCCGTTGGGGCCGATGACGCCCACGATCCCACTGCGCGGCAGGATGAAGGCGACGTCCTCCATCAGCAGGTTGTCCCCGTAGCCCTTGCGCAGGCCCTTGGCCTCGATGACCAGGTCGCCCAGCCGCGGCCCCGGCGGGATCGTGATCTCCGCCCGGCCCTCGCGCTTCTCCGCCGCCTGCTCCTGCGCCAGCAGCTCCTCGTAGTGCGTGAGGCGGGCCTTGCCCTTGGCCTGCCGCGCCCGCGGCGCCATGCGCACCCACTCCAGCTCGCGCTGCAGCGTCCGCCGCCGGGCCGACTCCTCCTTCTCCTCCTGCGCCAGCCGGTTCTCCTTCTGCTGGAGCCAGGACGAGTAGTTCCCCTCCCACGGGATCCCGGCGCCGCGGTCCAGCTCCAGGATCCAGCCCGCCACGTTGTCCAGGAAGTAGCGGTCGTGGGTCACGGCCACGACCGTGCCCGGGTATTCCTTCAGGAACCGCTCCAGCCACGCCACCGACTCCGCGTCCAGGTGGTTCGTGGGCTCGTCGAGCAGCAGCATGTCGCTGGGCTGGAGCAGCAGGCGGCAGAGCGCGACCCGCCGTTTCTCGCCGCCGGACAGGGTCTTGACCTCGGCCTCGCCCGGTGGCACGCGCAGGGCGTCCATCGCCACCTCCAGGTGGCGGTCCAGCTCCCACAGGTTCTGGGCGTCGATCTGATCCTGAAGTCGGCCCAGCTCGTCGGCATTCTCCTCGGACCAGTCGGCCGACAGCTCCTCGTACCGCTTCACGATCGCCCGCTGCGGCGCCACGGCCTCCTCGACGGTCTCGAGGACCGTCTTCGAAGGGTCGAGCTGCGGCTCCTGCGGCAGGTGGCCGATGCGCGTCCCCGCCGCGGGAAAAGCCTCACCCGCGAAGTCCTTGTCCAGGCCGGCCATGATCCGCAGGAGCGTGCTCTTGCCCGCGCCGTTGGCCCCGAGGACGCCGATCTTGGCCCCGGGATAGAAGGACAGCCAGATCCCGCGCAGGATCTCCTTCCCCTGGGCGGTGACCTTGCGCAGGTCCTTCATGGTGAAGATGAACTGTGGTGCCATAAGCCCACGATTGTGCCACGGATCAAGCCGTGATGACGCAGCCGTCGACCCTGCGTTGACAACGGCGCAGCCCCCGCCTATAAGGTGCTCCACCAGCGCCACATCGGGCTTCATCCGAGTGAAGCCTTGGCCGAGGAGGCAGACATGTTCCGGTTGACCACCAGTCGCCTGGTGCTCGCAGCGGTCGTCGTCGTGCTGTTCACCGCCCCCGCCTTCGCCCAGGGCAAGATCACGGGCAAGGTCGTGGACGCCGCCGGTGGCGTGCTCCCCGGCGCGACCGTCACCTTCACCGAGCAGAAGACGGGCGCGGTCAAGACGGCCGTGACCGGCGCCGACGGTACTTTCAGCGCCGACGTCCCGCCGGGCGTCTACACCGTCGCCGTGGAGCTGCTGGGCTTCCGCCGGGGCGTGACCCGGGACCTGACGGTCGCCGCCGAGGCGGCGGCCAACACGGAGTTCACGCTCCAGCCCCGGCTGTCCGAGGAGATCACGGTCACCGCCACGAAGCGCGAGGAGACGGTGCAGAACGTGCCCTTCTCCGTGGCCGCCCCCACCGGGGAGGTCCTGCGCTCCCGCGGCGTAGACAACATCGAGGGCGTGGCGGCCAACGTGGGCGGGTTCACGGTGCAGAACCTGGGCCCCGGGCAGAGCCAGCCCGCCATTCGCGGGATCTCGGCGGGCCAGATCGTGCGCGACATGCCGGGGGTCAAGGAGCAGGTGGGCGCCTACCTGGACGAGTCGGTCATCTCCCTATCGCTCTTCACCCCCGACATCGACCTGTTCGACATGTCGCGGGTGGAAGTGCTGCGAGGCCCCCAGGGGACGCTGTTTGGATCGGGCTCGACGTCGGGCACCCTCCGCTACATCACCAACCAGCCCGAGACGGGCGTCACCCGCTGGTTCGGCGAGGTGGGCGCGAACACGATCACGGACGGCAACCAGGGCGGCAACGTGAAGCTGGGTGTGAACGCGCCCCTGGGCGACAAGGCCGCGCTGCGCGCGGTGGGGTACTACAACCGGCTGGGCGGGTGGACCGACGCGGTCACCCCGAACCTCAGCATCGACGAGGACGTCAACACCGGACGCCGGGCCGGAGGCCGCGCGGCGGTCCGCTTCACCCCCAGCGACCGTCTGACCATCACCCCGCGCTTCGTCTACCAGGACGTGAAGATGGACGGCTGGAACCGGCAGGACGCCTACAACATCCTGGCCAACCCCTACACGACCACGCGCCCGCCGGTCGACCTGGGGGAGCGCCAGGAGTTCAACCAGCTCGACGAGGACTTCACGGACGAGTTCGTGCTGGGGGACGTGAACCTCAACTACGACTTTGGCTCCGCGACCTTGACCTCCATCACCTCCTTCACGACCCGGGACGTCCTGGTCATCCGCGACACCACCTCGCTGACCGCTAGCATCATCTCCACCCTGCCCATGCCGGAGAGCGTCTACACCCTCGA
>DAINRN010000550.1:2419-2757 GCA_036741815.1 Acidobacteriota bacterium | reverse complement strand
CGGCGTCGGTGTACTCGCCGTACCAGTCCACGTGCGTGGTGGAGTGGTTCCAGGAGGCGATGCCGTCGTGGCCGGACAGCGATCGACCGTCCCACTCGTCGGCCAGGTCCGGCTTGTCCGGGGTCAACGACCGCGAGAAGAGCAGCTGCCCCGTCACCGTGTCGTGCGACGACGGACGCCACTGGAAGTCGGGGCCGAAAACGCGGTTGTGGCCGCCTCCCTCGACCTCGCGGTCCGTGGCCAGGACGCTGGCGAAGGACCCGCCCGCGAACTCGCGCCGGAGGCGTCCCACCGCCGCCCAGGACTTGAAGTCCTGGTCGGCCAGGTCGCTGAACACC
>DAINRN010000550.1:0-2409 GCA_036741815.1 Acidobacteriota bacterium | reverse complement strand
GGCCAGGTCCGAGGAGTTGGGCCCGGGCAGGATGACGCTCCCGCCGCCCTGGTCCTGGGCGAGGAAGCCCGTGTAGGACAGAGAAGAGCCCACCTTGCCCGTCCCGCGCAGGCCCCAGAGCGGATCCGTGACCGTCCGCGTGTAGACGGCCTGGATGGGCGTCGAGAACAGCTCGATCCCCTCGAGGAAGAACGGGCGCTTCTCGGGGAAGAACAGTGCGAAGCGCTCGTTGGCGCTGATCTGGGCGACGTCGGACTCGATCTGGGAGAAATCCGGGTTCACGGTGGCGTCGACGGCGGTGTTGGCGCCGGGCGTCCACTTCAGGTCCAGTCCCCCGGTGGCGTCTTTGACGGTGTCGGTGAGCGGGGTGCCGAGGCCGTCCTGGGGCAGGGCGGTCCGGCTGGCGCTGACGTAGGGCGCGGCCACGATCCCGCCTCCCGCGGGCAGACCGCGGAGGCCCGTGAGCGGGTTCGAGCGGCAGATGAAGCAGTTGCCCCCGCGGGGAAGGGTGGTGCTGAAGATCTGCGTCCGGAAGTCGCGCGGGTAGTTGCGGTAGAGCATGATGCGCCAGGTCTGCGGGTCCGCCTTCGCGTAGCGCAGCGAGGAGAACGGGATCCGCAGCTCGAGGTTCCAGCCCTCGGGGGTCACGCGGCCGGCCGCGTCCCAGTAGAAGTCGGGGGAGGAGTCCTCGCCGGTGGCGTCGTCGGTGACCGCGTCGTACTGGATGCCGTTTGCGTTGGCCAGGAAGAGGATGGCGGTCTTGCCGGTGTTGCGCGTGTCGAGGATGACGCCCGCGTAATCGGTATAGCTCGGCACGTTGTCGCGGTCGCCCAGCGGCGCGCGTATGCGGCGCGGGATCGGGTCCTGGAAGCGGAAAGCGGCGTAGAAGAAGGCGTCGTCGTAGGCCAGGTAGCCGACGTTCCTCACCGCCGGCTCGACGTTGTCGCCCGGGTTGGTCTCGTACCATTTCTCCACGGCCTGGATGTCTTGCCAGCCGGGATCTCCCAGATCGCCGTCGATGCCGATGGGCCCCTGGGCCCGCTGGATGATCAAACCGGGGGGGACGTCTTGAGCGGCCGCCGCCGGCGCGCAGGCGAGGGCCATGGCCAGCGCGTTCAACGTCCTGTGCCTGCCGCGGCCCATGGGTTTTCGTTTACGACGCGCGGCGGACCGACAGGGTTGCGTAAAAAGGTGCGGGCCGGCCGTCGGGCGGGGTACGGAGCGGCGGGCTACGGGTTGAAGGGCGGCGGCGTGGACTCCGGCTTCGGGGGCTTGTTCGGCTCGGCCGCGGGAGGCTTGGGCGCGAACGTGGACGAGGGAAAGTCCGCGCTGGGCACGGGGATGTAGACGCCTTGCGTCGGCGGGGACGCCGCCTCGGCCGGCTTGGCGTGCGGGACCACGGGCCGCGCCGTGTCGGGAGGCAGCTCACCCTCATCCGTCTCCGCGGTCTCTTCCGTCGGCTCCTCGACCACCGCTTCGCGGGGCATGCGCTCCGGACGGGACGGCGACGGCGGCGCGCCGGCCTTGACGGACGGAGCGTTGTTGCCGCCGGCCATCAGCACGCTCTCCACCCGGGTGCCGGTCTTGTCGAGGGCCAACGCGTAGGACAGCCCCTGGCCTTCCACGATCGACAGGAACGCCTCGGCCGGCGTCCGGCCCTTGAGGTCCACCGAGATGAGCTGCCGGGGGGGCGGGCCCTCGTACACGATCTTGACGTTCAGCTCGCGGGCCAGCCCGTCCAGGATCTCGGAGAGGGGGGCGTTCACCGCCTGGACGTCCACTCTCTTGCCCGAGACGCGGACCTCGACCGCCGCCCGCAGGTCGGGGGCGGCCAGGAGCAGGACGGTCAAGGCGAGCAGCGGACGCACCCAGCCAGTGTACGGCGCCGGCCTCGCGAAGTCCAGGGATCTGCGCGCGGCCCTCCGGATACAATCGGGACGCCATGTGCGGCATCGCCGGCATCCTGCAGGAGCCCGGCCGGCCCGTGGACCCCGCCGACCTGCGGTCGCTGGCGGCCGCCCTGGCCCATCGCGGCCCCGACGACGACGGCTTCCACGTCGACGGCAACCTCGGCCTCGCCCACCGCCGCCTCTCCATCCTCGACCTCACGCGGGCGGGCCGGCAGCCCATGAGCAACGAGGACGGGTCGGTGTGGGTCGTCTACAACGGCCAGCTCTTCGGCTTCGAGCCCACCAGGGCCTGGCTCGAGGCACGCGGCCACGTCTTCCGCTCCCGCACCGATACCGAGGTCCTGGTCCACCTCTACGAGGAGAAGGGCTGCGACCTGCTCGACGACGTGGACGGCATGTTCGCGTTTGCCCTGTGGGATGTCCGCCGCCGCCGGCTGCTGCTGGCCCGGGACAGGATGGGAATCAAGCCGCTGGTCTACGCGGAGGCCGGCGGCCGCCT
>DAINRN010000549.1:0-2772 GCA_036741815.1 Acidobacteriota bacterium | reverse complement strand
CAAGACCGTCGCGCTGGAGCCGGCGACCGGCTTCAGCTTCGACAGCCCGATGCTCCCGCGGCTGCACTGAGCCCGTTCGCATAACCATTCTTCCGCCGAGCGGCGGCCCTCCCACGGGGTCGCCGCTCGTTTTCTGTCTACGGGTTCTTGGCCGGCGCCTTCAGGGTGGGCGTGAACCTCAGGCGGTCTCCCGCCAGCGTGATGCACTCCACGTAGTACCAGTAGTCCTTGCGGGGATCGATCGCGTGGTCTTCATAGCGGAACGTCTGCACCTTCCCCGGCTTGAGCGTCCCCGGCACGGGCTGCTCGTTGATCTTCACGAACGGTCCAGCCTCGCTCTCCGCGCGATAGATGTCGTAGCCGAAATTGCTGACGTCGTTCGTCTTCCAGGTCACGGTGTTGTGGGGCGCTTCGGCGGCCGCGGGCTCTACGGTGGCCGGGACGGTGGGCGTGGGCGAAGGGGCGGTGGCGGGGACGGGCGTCTGGGCGGCCCGGCAGGCCACGAGGGCGGCCAGGGCGGCCGCCAGGGGCACGCCGACGATCCGGCGCCAGGGAACAGGGCGCCCCGGCACAGTGCGGACTGGTCGCCCATCAGGGATTCATCACGCGCTCGAACGGACTATAATAACTTCCGGCCGCGGGATAACTCGCTTCACGACCAGGGAGAACGAAAGAGATGAGGCGCATGCTTGCCGCTTCGGTGGTGCTCGGCGTGTTCGCGGCCGGAACCGCGTCCGCCACGGCCCAGGACATCGACGTCGACGCCCTTCCCGTCCGCAAGGCCATCGCGGACCGCATGACCCCGGACGAGCTCCATGCCTACAGGCTGAAGCTGGCCCAGGCCATCAGGGAAGGGCGGCTGCAGCGCCCCGTACGGCCCCAGGAAGCCCCGTTGACCCCGGCCGACACCTGCACCGCGGCCACCTACGAGATCGGAGCGCTGCCGTTCAACTCGTCCGACTCCACGGTGGGCATGGTGGACGACTACGACCTGCCGGCCGACATCGTGACCCCGACCTGCACCGCCTCGACCAGCTGCACGGGCGGGGGGCCGGCCGGCAGCCTCCCGCGCGGCGCGATCTACACGGGCACGGGCACGGCGCCGGACCGGGCGTACCGCGTCCGCGTCAGCGCGCCGTGCGACCTCACCGTCAGCGGCACCGACACCGCGCCGAACTGGGACCTGTCCCTCATCGTCTACCAGACCCAGTGCGGCAGCAGCCTGGCGGACTGCGTCTGCGTGGATGACACGGACTTCGCGGACGCGACCGAGTCGGTGCTCCTGAACGCCGTGCCGGGCCTCGACTACTTCGTCGTGATCGACGGCTACTCCTCGGGCGGGACGCCCCCGGGCCCCAGCGGGCCTTTCGACCTCTCGGTCACGGGCACGGGCTGCGTGCTGGTCCCGGTCGAGCTGCTGGACTTCAAGATCAGCTAGCTCACGGCGACAGCAGGGGCGCCAGGCGGGCATCCCGGACGGCCTGCCGACGCAGGCCCGGATCCGCGGCCAGGGCCTGGCCGAGCCATTGCCGCGCCTCGTCCAGGCGTCCCTCCCGAGCGGCGACCGCCGCAAGGTTGTACCGCACCGCCCCCAGGTTCTCCGCCACGACTGGGTTCGCGGGCTCCAGGGCGTGCGCCCGCTCCAGCGCCAAGGCGGCGTCCTGCGCGCGGCCGCTCTGGACGAGCACGGCGCCGAGGTTCGACCAGGCCACCGCGCGCCGCGGCTGAAGGCGCAGCACCTCCTGCCACTCCATGATCGCCCGGGGCCGCTCACCCGAGCGCGTGAGCGCGTCGGCCAGCTCGTACCGGGCCTCGGCGTGATCGGGATCCAGGCGGACCAGCCGCTCCAGGCGAGGGATCGCCTCGCGCGGACGGCCCAGCGCGGTGAGGGCCGCGCCCGATCGCAGCAGGGCCAGGCGGTTGTCCGGCTCGCTCGCGAGCACGGCGTCGAGGCGCGCCAGCGCTCCCGCGGGGTCGTGCGCGAGCATTCGGCCCTCGGCCGCCTGTAGCGCGCGCTTCTCCGCGAGACGGTCCTTCGGATCGGCGAGGCCGGTGGGCGGAAGAACGGACGGACGTCCCCCACCACCCGAGTATCCGAGAGCACGGAGCTTTTCCAGCGTCTCGGGATCGGGCGCGGGACGGGCGGCGGCGGGGACGGCGCCTTCGGCCCGCCGCAGCTCGGCCAGGAGGCGGCGCGCAACGTCGGGCTTCCGGTCGAGGAGGTCGGACGTCTCGTCCGGGTCCGACCGCAGGTCGAAGAGCTCGGGCCGCGGCGCGTCGACGAGCTTCCACCCCTCGGCCCGGATGGCGGCCAGCGGCGCCCACCCGTACCCGAGCCACGGCTGTTGCGTCTCCAGATAGGCGGGGGGCAGATCCTGGCGCCGACCCTCGAGCGCGGGCAGCAGGCTGACGCCGTCCGCGCCGCCGAGGCCGCCCTTGCCGAGGAGATCGAGCACGGTGGGTGCTATGTCCACGAGACGCGCGGGCAGCGGGCTCTCGGCCGGAGAGAGGCGGCCCGGAAAGTGGAAGACGAGCGGGACCAGGACCGTCGAGTCGTAGACGAAGAACCCGTGCGTCTCCTCGCCGTGCTGGCCGAGGCTCTCCCCGTGGTCGCCGATGAAGACCGTCAGCAGGCTGCGGTCCGCCTCCATCGCCTGGAGCCCCCGCCGCAGCTCCCCGACAGCCTCGTCCACGTAGCGGACCTCGCCGTCGTAGGCGCCACGGGGACCGGGACCGACGAGACGCGCGGGCGGCGTGTACGGATCGTGCGCG
>DAINRN010000548.1:0-2778 GCA_036741815.1 Acidobacteriota bacterium | reverse complement strand
TGTCCATCGAGACGCTGCGGCGGAACCTGGATCAGCAGCCGAAGGGCCCGGCGGCGCCCGGCGCCGGACGTCTCGACGACGCGGCCTTCGCGGCCCTCTTCCGCGAGTCCAGCGACACGATCCTGGAGGCCTTGCGCTCGCTGCGCCGGATCGTGGACGAGTTCGCGGAGTTCGCGCGGATGCCCCGGCCCGAGCCCCGCCCCACGGACGTGAACGCGGTGGTGGAGAAGGTCCTGGCCTTCCATCGAGCCGGCGCGGGCGCGGTCCGGGTGGAGGCCGCGCTCTCCCCCGGCCTGCCCGCCATCGCCGCGGACCCCGATCTGCTAGCGCGGGCGCTCGGCAACCTCGTGCGGAACGCCCTCGAGGCCATGCCTCAGGGCGGCACGCTGAACGTCCGCACCACATCGCGCGACGGCACGGTCGCGATCGAGGTCGAGGACGACGGCCCCGGCATGACGGAGGAGCAGCGCACGCGCCTGTTCGAGCCCTACTTCACGACCAAGAAGGGCGGCACCGGCCTCGGCCTCGCCATCGTCCAGGGCATCGTCTCCGACCACGGCGGCCGCGTGGACGTCCAGAGCCCGCCGGGCAAGGGCACCACCTTCACCCTGATCCTGCCTGTGCGGCCGGGCGTGTAGACTCGCCCTGTGCCCAAGCCCCGCATCCTGATCGTGGACGACGACCAGGGCACGCTGGCCTCGCTCTCGCGGGCCTTCGCGCTGGTGAGCTACACGGCGCTCACCGCGTCTTCAGCCGCCCGCGCGCTGGAGAAGCTCGACGAGGAGGACGTGGACGCCATCCTCTCGGACGTGGTGATGCCGGAGATGGACGGGATCGAGTTCCTCTCCCGCGTGCGGACGAAGGCGCCGGACGTGCCCGTCATCCTCATGAGCGGCCAGGCCTCCGTGGAGACCGCCGTCAAGGCCACGCGCCTGGGGGCACTCGACTACGTGGAGAAGCCGGTGGACCTGGACCGGCTGCTCCTCACCCTGCGCAATGCCCTGCATGTGGGCCGCCTCCAGCGGGAGAACCGTGAGCTGCAGACCTACTGGCGCGACGAGCTGGCCCTCATCGGCGACACCCCGGCCCTGCGCGCACTCCGCGCGCTGGTAGAACGCGCGGCCCCCTCCGACGTGCCCATCCTGATCCTGGGCGAGAACGGCACGGGCAAGGAGCTTGTGGCGCGGGCCGTGCACGACCTCTCGCCCCGCAGCGGCCAGCCGTTCGTGAAGATGAACTGCGCCGCGGTGCCGGCCGAGCTGGTGGAGAGCGAGCTGTTCGGGCACGAGAAGGGCGCCTTCTCCGGCGCCGTCAGCCAGCGCCGCGGCCGCTTCGAGCAGGCCGACGGCGGCACCCTCTTCCTCGACGAGATCGGGGACATGCCCGCGGCCATGCAGGCGAAGCTGCTCCGCGTCCTGCAGGACGGCGAGGTCACGCGCGTGGGCGGGACGGGCGAGATCAAGGTGGACGTCCGCCTCATCTCCGCCACCAACCAGGACCTCGACGCGCTGCTGCGCGACGGCCGGTTCCGCCAGGACCTCTACTACCGGATCAGCACGGTGGCGGCCAGGGTGCCGCCCTTGCGCGAGCGCGCCTCCGACGTGCCGGCCCTGGCCGAACACTTCGCCGCCGCCGCCAGCCGCCGGAACCACTGGAAGCCGCGGCGCCTCTCCCCCGCCGCCGTCGAGCTGCTCGCGCAACAGCCCTGGAAGGGCAACGTCCGCGAGCTGCGCAACGTGGTCGAGAGGGCCCTGATCCTGTCGGGGTCCGACCCCCTCGAGGCCGCGGACATCCGGGCCGCGCTGCCTGCCCCGCCGGCGGAGCGCGCGGAGCCGGTCCCCTCCGAGGGCACCCTGCGCGACCTGACGGACGCGTACGAGCGCGAGGTGATCCGGGAAAGGCTCCGCGGCTCGGGCGGCCACGTCACCAACGCGGCGCGCAGCCTGGGACTGGAGCGCAGCCACCTCTACAAGAAGTGCAAGCAGCTCGGGATCGACATGCGCGAGGAGACGTAGGCCTGACCCTCCTGGCCCTGGTCGCGGCCACCGCCATGGCGGCAGGAAGCCCTCCGCCCGCGCCTCGGCCCTTTTCGGAGTCGGTCGAAGAGTACGTGCGGCTGCATCGCCGCGTCCGCTCGTCCCTCCCGCCCCGGGACGTCTCGGCGGAGCCGCGGACCATCTTGATGGCCTCGCAGAGGCTCGCCTCGGCCATCCGCGACGCACGGCGAACGGCGCGGTCCGGTGACGTCTTCAACCCCGTGGTGGCGGCCTCCTTCCGCGCCCGGATCAACTACGCGCTCCGGGATCCCGATCGCAGGGAAGCGGGGGTGCGCCTGCTGACCGAGGAGGAGGAAGAGGAGGACGAGCGTCCGCCGGCGGGGTGGACGCCCGCCGTCAACGGCACGCTGGACTGGTTCTCGACGGGGGCCACCCCGCACCGCATCATCGACGCCCTGCCGTCTCTTCCGCGCGAGCTGCAGTACCGTTTCGTCCGGCTCGACCTGCTGCTCCTCGACGTGGATGCCAACCTGATCGTGGACATCCTGCCGGCGGCGGTGTCCCCCGAATAGGAAGACGGTTGAGCGCCGCGGCTTCAATCGACGGCCAGCGTCACCGGAACAGCCGTGCCAGCTCGGGCCGCTTCAGCACCGTCTCCTTCACGGTCTCGATCCAGGTCGGCCGCCCTCCGGCCGGAAGGGCCTGGAACGGGATCTTCTTCTCGGCCAGCAGCGTGTCCACCAGCTGGTCGATGGAGCGCATGAAGAACTCGTCGGTGTCC
>DAINRN010000547.1:0-2781 GCA_036741815.1 Acidobacteriota bacterium | reverse complement strand
GCGTGCTTCCTCATCGGGATCCCCGTGCTCGTCGGTTTGTTCTTCCGGTCTGCCTGGACCGGATTCGTGACTAGCGGGATCGCCTTCGCAATGACGGCCACGGCCATCGGAATGGACCGGCTGGGTGGTCTTGTGGCCGTCTCGAGGGCTGGGCTCCCGTGTCTGATCGCCCTCGCAACGACCGGTGTTGCGGCGCGAGCGTTGGGGCGCGCCTGGCCGGAACTCCTCGACAAGGACAACGCTCGCGTCGCTGGGATTCGCGTCGCGGGGATGACCGTCGTGGTGGCGCTCGTGGCGCTGGCGCACCCCTTCTACTACTACCCCGACGTCGACACCCATGCCCGGTACCTGGCGGCGGTGCGCGACAAGCCGGGCCTGCTCGTCGATCCCACCGACTACCAGGCGCGGGCGGGCGCCTGGACCCGCGAGGTCGGCGGCCGGCGCGTGGCCTTTCCGTATTCCCCGGCCTTCCACGTGCTGGCCTGGCCGGCCGCGCTGGTCCTGGGCGAGGAGCTGGCGGTGAAGTGCGCCGCGGCGGCGGCGCTGGGCACGACGGTCCTCCTCGTCTCCGTGCTCGCGCGGACGCTCGGCTTTGGCGTCGGCGCGGCGCTCCTGGCCCAGGCGCTCCTCGTCCTCCTGCCCGTTACGGCGTCGCGCCTGGTCCTGGCCCTCTATCCCACGCTCCTGGCGCAGGCGCTGGAGCTCCTCCTGATCGTCGCCCTCGCGCGGACGTCCATGAACGAAAGCGGCCGGCGCCCGGCCTGGCCGCTCGTCCTCCTGATGGCCGCGTGCCAGGCGGCGTACACCGGCTCGCTGTTGACGGTGGCCCTGCTGGTGACGACCTTCGCCCTGCTCGAGGCGGCGTGGGGAGACAGGCGACGCGCGCTCGTGCTCGTCGGCCTGTACGCGGTCACCGCCATCGTAGTCGTCCTCGTGCAGTACGCGCGCTTCCTGCCCGTCTTCTGGCGGGATGTCGCATCCCACCTGGGGGAAGCACCCCTGGCGCCCGCACCGCAAGGAGGAGGCGGCGTTGTGCCGCAGGCGCTGCGCCGCGCGGCCCTCTTCTACGACGCCGTGTACCCGCTGTTGCTCGTTCCCGGGCTGCTGGCGGCGCGGGGCGCGCCCGGGCCGGCCCGCCGGGTGGTGACGGCCGCCCTGCTGGCCGGCCTCGCGCTCCTCGTCCTGCGCTACGCGGTCCCCGTCGTGTTCCGCGACGCCAAGGAGGTGGAGCTCCTGGCCGGCCCGGTCGCCGCCCTGGCCGCGGGCGGCGTGGCCTGGCTGTGGCGGCGGGGCCGGGCGCCGCGGGCCGCCGCCGCCGTCGCGGTCATCCTCGCCGCGGCGTGGGGCGCGAGCCGGGCCGCCCTCGCCTACGCCGAGCGTTTCGTCGCCGTGGGCCGCTAGAGAGAAACGGAGAAACGGGGTCTGAGTCAACAAACCCGTTCTTGACCGCCCCCGCCCGAGCGGCGTAGCCTCCCCGCGTGTCGTGGCCAAATCGTGCGAAGGTGGCCACCCGGCTCGCGATTACGATCGCCGTGGCCGGCCTGCTGGCCAGCGCGTGCGGCTCCCCCTCCCCCCTCCCCACGCCTTCTCCGAGCACGCAGGCGCGTGGCTTCGAGGTGGGCGGCTCCAACTACGCAATGTACTCCGTGGGCGAGTACCTGACCGATCCCCGGGACGAGATCTGGGTTCGCGACGTGCGTCCCGTCATCGGCGCGTACCACCTCGATCCCGCGACGGTGAAGCAGCAGCTCCTGACCATGTACGCCAACGGACAGCGGCGCCTTTCCCTCGTCCTCTGGTTCACGGATCTCTCGCCGTTCGCCGGCATCGCCCAGGACGAGAGGTACGGGCACTCCGTGAACTCCCGGCTCGGGCGGCTGCTCCCGATTCATGAAGCGAACCTGCGCAGCGTGCTACGACTCATCCGCGAAGACGGATACCTGGAGGTGGTCTTCCGCTTCGCCACCCAGGACGGATCGGCCCCCTGGGAGTGGACTCAGTGGCAAGAGGCTGCCTATCTGAAGAACCTCAGCTTCATCACGAGCACGCGAGCCATCGTCGAGGAGGAGCTCGGGTCGGGGCCGGTGGCGGTGACCTACGACCTGGACGGAGAGCTGGGGGGTCGTGTGGACGGGCAGTCAGGACCGTACCTCGTGCGCCTCTGGCGGGACTACGCGACCCTGTTCGGGAACGAGCGAACCGTCGCCTTCTCGGTGGTAGGAAGCCCGGGCCGCTTCACGCAGCTCATCCGTGACCTGGACCAGGTCGGCATGCGTCCCTCCGAATACGCGGTGGACGTCTATGGTGACGAGGCGGCGCGGCTCGTCGCCGTCGGCGACGAGCTCCGCTCCGCCAACGAGGGCGAGAAGCCGCTCATCGTCCTCGAGGTGTACTACAACGACGCCATCACCGCGGGCGAGGTCGAGCGTGCCCGGCGTGCCTTGCCCCAGATCCGCACCCTCTTCCAGTGGCCGCTCGAGCGGGGGGTGGCCCAGAACCACTTCACGGTCCACTACCCCGAGCGGTTCGGCAACTACCTCCCGCTGTTCGAGTGATCGCGGCTGCCTACTCCGCCTTGGCCACGCCGATGACGCCGCAGGCCACCCGTCCGCCGGCGTTGCCCGTGGGCTGCGTCTTGAAATCGTCGGGGTTGGCGTGGACGATCACGCCCCGCCCGAGGATGCCGTGCGCGCCCTCCAGCCGCAGACGCGGGTCCGTGTAGTCGACGTTGGCCGTGCCGTCGGCGCCGGCCTCGATGTTGCCCATGTCGCCGATGTGGCG
>DAINRN010000546.1:0-2783 GCA_036741815.1 Acidobacteriota bacterium | reverse complement strand
GGCTGGTTCAGCCCGGGATACTTCATCGCGTACAGGAACCCCGCCGCGGCGGCGCCACCCGCGATGAAGAGGTCGCGCCGCGCCAGACGCAGCGCCCACCGCCGCCCGCTTCGGGCCAGCAGCGCCACGATCAGCGCGGCGGCCCCCGCCAAGAGCGCCGTCCGTTCCACGCCGCGCACGAATCCCAGCGCGTGCTCGGCATGGAGCAGGCGATCGACGCCACGGACCAGCGCGACATCGCATCGTCGTGCATGATCGAGGGGGAGGCGGCCCGCCAGCGCCGTCTCGCCCGCGGCCAGGCCCAGGCCGAGGGCGAGGCCCAGCGCGCCGGCGGCCGCCATGAGGCGCCACCCCGAATCCTCCTCATTCCGCTTCCGCAGGCACACCGCGGCCATCACCGGGATGGCCAGGGCCGCCGCCGTGTACTTGGTCGAGACGGTCAGGCCGAGGACCAGGCCGAGGGCCCAGGCCGGGGCCCGGTCATCGATATGGGCCACGGCCAGGGCCAGGGTGGCCGACGCTCCGAGGAGCAGCCACGGCTCCGGTGTCGCGAAGTGACAGAGGTTCACGAACCCGGGCATGAGCGCGAAGAGCAGCGCGGACAGGACGCCGCAGGCCGGATGCGCCCGCGCCACGGCGCGGCCCAGCATCCAGACCGCCGCCGCCCCCACCAGCGCGGAGAGGGCGCGGCCGAGGAGCAAGGGGTCGGCCGCGCGGCCGGCGAGCAGGTCCGCGCGCGCCAGCCGGTCCTGCACCCAGATGGGCGGCACCATCAGGTAGAGGGGAAGTGACGGGTTGATGAACGATTCGGGCCGCAGCCGGCCCGACCGGGCCATCTCCGCGGCCGCATCCGCCTTTTCGTCGGGGTGCCACCGCGCGGGCAGGCCCCAGGTGATCCCGAGGAGGTCGAGGGCGAGGCTGAGCGCGGCGACGAGGAGGAGGCGCCGGTCCGGCTTTGTCGCCGCGGCTACTTCTCCCCTCCGAGGACCTCGCGCAGGCGGCGGGGAAGGGACTTCGACTTTTCGAGGACCTCCTGCTCCATGCGCTCGCGGTTGGTCTCGATCTTGCGCCGCAGTGCCGGGTCGGAGAGGGCGAGGATGGCCGCCGCGAGGTGGCCCGCGTTCTTGGCCCCCATCGAGCCCACGCCCACGGTGGCCACGGGGATGCCGGGCGGCATCTGCACCGTGGAGAGCAGGGAATCGAAACCGCCCAGCGGGGAGCTGGCCACTGGGACGCCGATCACCGGCAGCGTGGTGTGCGCGGCCATGACGCCGGCCAGGTGCGCGGAACCGCCCGCGCCCGCGACGAGCACCCGGAAGCCGCGGCGCTCGGCCTCGCGCGCGAAGCGGGTGGCGTGCTCGGGGCTGCGGTGCGCGGAGAGCACCTTGATGTCATAGGGGAGCTCGTAGACCTCCAGCACCCGGGCGCACTCCGCCATGGTGGGCAGGTCGCTGTCGCTGCCCATGACGATGCCCACGAGCGGCTTGCCCCGGGAGGTCACTCAGCGGTGGGCGTGGAGGCGCGCGAGCGCCTTCTGGCCGATGTCCTTGCGGTACTGCATGCCGTCGAAAGAGATCTTGGCCACCGCCTCGTACGCCCGCTGGACCGCCGCGTCGAGGTTGGCGCCCAGGGCTGTCACGCCCAGGACCCGGCCCCCCACCGTCACCACCTTCCCGTCGCGCAGCGCGGTGGCGGAGTGGTAGACGATGACGTCCGTCGCGGACTTCAGGGAGTCCAGGCCGCGCACTTCCTTCCCCGTCTCCGCTTCGTCCGGATACCCCTTGGCGGCCATGACCACGCACGCGGCGGGCTCCTTGGCCCAGTCGATCTTCGTCTCCTTGAGGGCGCCGTCCGCCACTCCCTTGAGGAGGGGAACGATGTCGCTCTTCATGCGGGCCATGATGACCTGGGTCTCGGGGTCCCCGAACCGCGCGTTGAACTCCAGAACCCTGGGGCCGGCGTCGGTGATCATGAGGCCCGCGTAGAGCACGCCCTGGTACTTCCGCCCCTCGGCCGCGAGCCCGCCGATGGTGGGCAGGACGATGTCGTGCATGATCTGCTTGTGCGCGTCCATGGAGAGGTTGGTGGCGGGTGACACCGTCCCCATGCCCCCCGTGTTCGGGCCCTGGTCGTTGTCGAGCGCGCGCTTGTGGTCCTGCACGGAGACCATGGGGAGCACGCGCGCGCCGTCGGAGAAGAGGAGGAACGAGATCTCCTCGCCCTCGAGGTACTCCTCCATCACCAGCTTGGCGCCCGCCGTCCCGAACTTCCTGCCCGCCATCATCTCGGCGACGGTCTCCTTCGCCTCCTTCTTGTCCTGGACCACGAGGGTTCCCTTGCCCGAGGCCAGGCCGTCGGCCTTGACCACGAAGGGGTAGCCGAAGGGCGCCTCCTTGACGAAGGCCTGCGCGGCGTCCTCGGTGGTGCAGATCCGGAAGCGGGGCGAGGGGATCTTGTGCCTCTCCATGAAGTCGCGGGCGTAGGCCTTCGAGCCCTCGATCTCGGCGGCGGCGCGGCTGGGGCAGAAGATGCTGAGGCCGCGCTTGGCGAACTCGTCGGCCATGCCCAGGACCATGGGCAGCTCCGGCCCCACCACGGTGAGGTCGGCCTTCACCGTCTGGGCGAAGTCGGCGACCTCCACGATGTTCGAGGTGTCGATGGGCACGCAGTCCGCCAGCCCCGCGATGCCCGCGTTGCCGGGGGCGCAGAAGACGTCGCCCACGAGCGGGCTCTGGCGGATCTTCCAGACCAGGGCGTGCTCGCGGCCGCCATTGCCGACGACG
>DAINRN010000545.1:0-2783 GCA_036741815.1 Acidobacteriota bacterium | reverse complement strand
CACCAGCCGCAGGGCCTCGCGCATGTCCCCCGCGTGCTGATAGCGCTGCTCCGGGTCCTTGTTGAGGGCCCTGTCCACCACCTGCACCAGGATGTTCGGCACCTCCGGCGACCAGTGCCGCACGTCCTCGGGCTGGTGCTCCATGACCTGGAACAGGACGGCGTGGAGCGACTCGGCGTCGAACGGCTTGTGCCCCGTCAGCAGCTCGTAGAAGACCGCGCCCAGGGAGAAGATGTCGGACCGGAAGTCGGCCCGCTTCCCCTTCACCTGCTCCGGGGACATGTAGTGCGGGGTGCCCATCACCATCCCCGTCCGCGTCATCTCGGAGGTGCCGAGGCGGGCCAGTCCGAAGTCCATGATCTTGATCTGGCCGTTGGGCTGGACGTGGATGTTGGCGGGCTTGAGGTCCCGGTGCACGACCTCCTGTATGTGGGCGAAGGCCAGGCCGTCGCAGATCTGCTCCATGAAGCCCAGCTTGTCCTCGAGCGACGCGACGCCGTGGCCGGCGATCAGGTCCTTGAGGTCGCTGCCCTCGAGCAGCTCCATGGCCATGTAGATCTTGCCCTGGTCCTCGCCGAAGTCGAACAAGGTGATGATGTTCGGATGGTTCAGACGGGCCGCGGACTGGGCCTCGCGCAGGAACCGCTTGCGAAGCTCGTCGTCGCTGCCGATGGCGGCCGACATTGTCTTGATGGCCACGAAACGGTTCAGGATGGGGTCGTGGGCCTTGTAGACCTCGCCCATCGCACCCTGGCCGATCTTGGCCGTGATGTCGTACTTTCCGACCTTGTTCAGTTCCATGGGGGAGACGCCCCGCCGGGGCGTGCGGGATCATACCATGCCCATTCCGGGCGCCACCGCGCAACCACGGCCGGCTACCGGGGCCCCGCCCGTTCACGCTAAACTGTTGCGTTCATGAGCAAGGACCCGACCTTCCGGGTGCTCGGCGGCCTTCCGAGCCGCAGCGAGCGCTACGAGGCCTACCGGCGCGAGTGGGACCGGCGCGAGGCGGAAGGAGACGCCTCGGACCATCCCGTCCACGTGGACCTCGAGAGCGTGGCGGTCTGCGACCTGCGCTGCGGCAGCTCCGAGGAGGACCCGCAGGGCTTCTGCCAGATCTGGACGCACGAGCACATCCGCACCCAGGGCTTCGACGAGCACACCTACCAGCGCGGCTACATGGACCCCGTCCTCTACGGGCGCCTCCTCCAGCAGTGCGCGGACATCGGGGTGAGCTCGATCAAGCTGAACTACCGCGGCGAGCCCTCGCTGCATCCCCGCATCGTCTCCTTCGTCCGCGAGGCGGCGGGCCTGGGCTTCCCGGACATCATGATGAACACCAACGGCAACGGCGGGGCGCGCAAGAAGCCCGAGCTGTTCGCCCACATGGTGGAGGCCGGGATCACCGACCTGATGTTCTCCGTGGACGCCTGCGACCCCGACACCTATCACAGCCAGCGCGTGGGCGGGAACTGGGAGATCCTGCTCCACTCGGTGCGCTCCGCGGTGCGGCCGGCGCCATGCCAGGCAGCTTGTGGACGATGCGCATGAATGCCGGCGGTGATCGCGCGCGGGGAGGGCAAGGGCGCCCCCGACTGCCGCATCCGCGCCTCCGTGGTGCGCACGCACCTGAACGCCGAGCACGTGGACAGCGGCCGGATGGAGGAGTTCTGGAAGGGGAAGATGGGCGTCGACTGGATGTCCATCAGCGAGTGCTACTTCCCCGCCGGCCAGCAGCACCACTGGAAGGCGGCCCATTGGCGGCAGATGTCCGCCGACGAGTTCCAGTGCTCCGACCCCTTCCGCCGCATGGTGGTGACCTGGGACGGCCGGCACACCATGCCCTGCTGCCAGGGCTTCACCCTGGAGATCGACGGCGGTCCCGTGGTCCAGGTCCCGCGCTACCCGGTGATGAAGAGCCTGAAGGAGGCCTGGGCCAGCGCGAACTTCGAGCGGCTGCGCGCGGCACATCGCCAGCGCACCTGGGACGACCCCTTCGCTGGTGAGCCGATCTGCAAGTCCTGCGCGGTGACGAAGGTCCCCACGCGCATGGCCGTCCCGCAGCGGGTCGAGCTTCCCGTCCGCCGCTGACCATGGCCGCCAACCGGCGCAAGACGCCGCGACACGAGGTACGGGCCACGGCCGGCTTGGAGGACCCCGCCTCGACCGATGGCGGCGCGGCGGCGAGCATCCGCGAGCCCGCCATCCGCGACCACGTGCGGGCCGTGCTGGCGGCCATCGGCGAGGACCCCGCGCGCGAGGGGCTGGAGAAGACGCCCGAGCGGGTCGAGAAGGCCTTCACCTTCCTCACGCAGGGCTACTCGCAGGACATCGGCGCGCTGCTGCGCCAGGCGCTCTTCACCGTCGACTACGACGAGATGGTCATCATCAAGGACATCGACGTCTTCTCGATGTGCGAGCACCACCTGCTCCCCTTCTTCGGCCGCGCCCACGTGGCCTACCTGCCCAAGGGCAAGGTCATCGGCCTCTCGAAGATCCCGCGCCTGGTGGACGCCTTCGCGCGCCGCCTCCAGGTCCAGGAGCGGCTCACCGTCCAGATCGCGGAGGCCATCCAGGAGCACGCCAAGCCGCGCGGCGTGGGCGTGGTCATCGAGGCCATGCACCTCTGCATGATCATGCGGGGCGTGGAGAAGCAGAACTCGGTGGCCGTCACCTCGTGCATGCTGGGCGGCTTCCGCGACAAGCTCCAGACGCGCGAAGAGTTCCTGTCCCTGATCAAGAAGAAGCACGAGGGCCTGGGCTAGCCCCAGGTTCCGCCAAAC
>DAINRN010000544.1:0-2788 GCA_036741815.1 Acidobacteriota bacterium | reverse complement strand
GGTCGTGGCCGCGCTGTACCGCGAGGTCTTCCAGGCCATGGCCGGATCCACGCTTGCGGGCCTGGCCGGCAGCGGCGAGCTGCGCCGCATCATGCCGGTGATGGTGGGGGGCTTCAGCGTCGTCCTCCAGGTGGTCTTCTCGCCCGTCTTCGTCACCCTGGGCCTGTTCATCGTGGCCGTGATCGTGCACGTCGTCCTGCTGATGCTCGGGGGAGCGCGGCAGGGATTCGAGGCCACGTTCCGGGTGATCTGCTACAGCGAGGCCGCCGCGGTCATCAACATCGTCCCGCTCTGCGGCGGCGTGCTCTCCGGCGTCTACTACATGATCCTGGCCATCATCGGCCTGGCCGCGGCCCACGGCATCGGCAAGGGCACGGCCGCGGCCGCGGTGTTGCTGCCGCTCGTGCTGTTGTGCTGCTGCTGCGCGGGCGCAGTGCTCCTCTTCTTCGGTGGCCTGGCCTCGCTGCTGAGCCAGGCCAAATGAGCGCGGACGCGGCGGTCACGGCGGGAGCGGCGCTCCCGCTGGCAAGGCTGAATACGGTGCCCGGCGGCCTGCCCCTGGGCGCGATCCTGGCCGGCATGGGCGTCCTGGCCGCCGTCGCGGTGGGACTCCTGCACCTCGACGCGCTGCCGATCACGGTCTGCTTTTTCAAGCTCGCCACCGGGTTCCCGTGCGCCACCTGCGGGACCACGCGCGCCCTGGGGCGCCTCTTCCACGGGGACGTCGCGGGCGCGTTCGGCATGAACCCGCTGGCCGCGGCGGGCGCGTTGGCCCTCCTGCCCTGGGCCGCCGCCGACCTCCTGCTGATGACACGGCGGAAGGCGCTGCGGCTGGAGCTGGGCCCGGCGGGGGCGCGCGCCGCCCGGGTGGCCCTGGTCGCGGCCGTGGTCGTCAACTGGGCGTACCTGGTGGCCGCGGGCCGGTAGTCGGGCTCACGGCCGCACCGGTCCCGCGCTTATACTCGCCGCGATGACGAGCGTCCGCCCCGCCGTGTCCGTGGTCATCCCGATCTTCAACGAAGCGGACAACCTCGTGGACCTGCACCGCGAGCTGACGGCCGCTCTCGAGGGCATGGGCCGGCCGTACGAGATCATCCTCGTGGACGACGGGTCCACGGACGGCGGCCTGGCGCGGATGGCGGCCCTGGAGTCGCGCGACCGCCGCCTGCGCGTCCTGGCCCTGCGCCGGAACTTCGGGCAGACGGCGGCCTTCTCCGCCGGCTTCGATCACGCGCGGGGCGCGATCGTGGTCACCTCGGACGGGGACCTCCAGAACGACCCGGCGGACATCCCGCGGCTGGTGGCGAAGCTCGAGGAGGGCTTCGACATGGTGTGCGGGTGGCGGCGCCACCGGCACGACCCGGCGAGCAAGCGCATTCCGTCGTGGTTCGCGAACCGGATCATCTCGTGGGCCACCGGCGTCTACCTGCACGACTACGGCTGCTCCCTGAAGGCCATGAGGTCGGAGGTGGTCCGCGGCCTCCGCCTCTACGGCGAGATGCACCGCTTCATCCCCGCGGTCGCGTCGTGGATGGGCGTGACGCTGGCGGAGGTCGAGGTGAACCACCGGCCACGGCGGCGCGGGACGAGCAAGTACGGGCTGGGGCGGACGGTCCCCGTGCTCCTCGATCTGTTCACGGTGAAGTTCCTGGGCGCGTACGGCACCCGTCCGGCCCACCTGTTCGGGCGCATGGGCCTGGTCTGCGGCGGCGCGGGCTTCCTGGTGCTGGCCTATCTGTCCTACGTGAAGCTGTTCCAGGACGAGGCCATCGGCGGCCGGCCCGCGCTCATCTTCGGCGCTCTCCTCTTCTTGACCGGCGTCATCCTCGTGAGCTTCGGCCTCGTGGCCGAGCTGATGGTGCGCACGTACCACGAGAGCCAGGGCAAGCGGACCTACGTGGTGAAGGAGCTGCAGCCGGCAGCCGAGACCCAGGGCGAGCCCGCCCTTCGCGGGCGGTGACCCGGGTCCTGTTCCTCACCGAGTCGTTCCACCCGACGCTCGGGGGCGGGGAGGGGCATGTGCGGGACCTCTCGCGCCGCCTGGCCGCCTCGGGTGTGCCGGCCACGGTCGTCACGCGCCGTGGGGAGCGGGCCTGGCGAGCCGAGGAGACGCTGGACGGGGTGCGCGTGGTGCGCGTCCCGCCGTCCGGACCAGGGCGCACCGGGAAATACGCGATGGTGCCGGCCGCGATCCGGGCCCTCCGGCGCGAGGCCGCGGCCTACGACGTCCTCGTCGTGCGCGGGACGCGCGTCCTCGGGCTGCCCGGCCTCCTGGCGGCGCGATCGGCGCGCAAGGCGGTCGTGCTCCAGCCGGAGGTCAACGGCGAGCTCACGGGCGAGGTCTACACGTGGGGCACCGCCCTCGACCGTCCCCTTCCTCGGCGCGCGATCGGGGCCGCGGTCGCGGCGCGCAACCGGATCCTGCGCGACGCGGACGCGTTCGTAGCCATGTCGCGCCTCATCCGCGACGAAATGCTGGGCGCCGGCGTGGCCCCGGAGAAGGTGCGGCACATCCCCCACGGCGTGGACACGGAGCGGTTCCGTCCAGCCACTCCCGACGAGCGCCGCGACCTGCACCGGCGCGTCGTGCGGCAGGCCGATCCGCCGGCGCAGGTCGCGGCGAGGGCCTCGAGACCCTGGTGGAGGCCTTCGCATCCCAGGAGGCGCGCGCGTACCTGTTGGTCGTCGGCTCCGGGGATGGTCAGGCCCTTTCCGTCGAGAACGCCATCCGGGAGCGTGTCGCGCGCGCCGACCTCGCCGGTCGCGTTGTCATGATCGGTCGCGTCGA
>DAINRN010000543.1:1514-2789 GCA_036741815.1 Acidobacteriota bacterium | reverse complement strand
ACCGACAAGCATCCGGACTTCATCCGCGGCTACCACTTCCAGGGCGGCGGCGGGGCCCAGGAGTACCCGGGCTTCGCCCACGACATCCCCGGCTTCGGCCGGGCGTTCAAGTCGTCCGTCCGCAAGCACTATCCCGCGCTGATCGGCATCGGAGGGTTCGGCGAGGTGCTGCCGCGGAAAGAGAACCGGGTCTCGCTGGACGCAACGGTGAAGGACGCCTGGGGCATCCCGGTCTTGCGCTTCGACTATCGGTTCAGCGACAACGAGATCAAGATGGCCCGGGACATGGCCGACACCGCGGAGGAGATGCTGAAGGCGGCGGGGGCGCAGGACATCAAGGTCGAGCGCGAGATGCTCCCTCCCGGCTGGTCGATCCACGAGATCGGCACCGCCCGCATGGGCGACGACCCGAAGACGTCGGTGACCACGCCGTTCTGCCGCCTGCACGACGTGCCCAACGTCTACCTCGCCGACGCGGCGCCCTTCGTCTCCGGCGGCACCCAGAACACGACCTGGTCGATCCTGGCCATGTGCTGGCGGACGATGGACCACCTGAAGGAGGAGATGCGGGCGGGCGACGTCTGAGGGCGGGCTATTTCGTCTTCTTGGTCGGTTTGAGGCTCTTGTCGAAGGATCGCACGTAGGCCGCGAGGTCCGCGATCTCGGCCGGAGTGAGCTGGGTCTTGAAGGGCAGCATGGCCGTGGTGGAAACGCCCTCGGTGATCACCTTGGCCACCTCCTCGGGCTTGCTGCCGTGGGTCCACTTGCCGTCCGTGAAGTTCATCGTCTCGAGAGGTGAGTTGCCGTCGGCCATATGGCACTGCTGGCACTTCGACCGGTAGAGATCCAGCGTCGCCTCGGAGGGGGCGGTATCGCCCTTCCGGTCGGCGGCGGCGGCCGTCACGGCGGCCGCGACGCAGGATGCGACGGCGAGGGAGACTCGGCGGGTCAAGGGCAGAGACGATAGAGGCCGGCGGGAAGGCCTGTCAAGAGCACCGCCACGCGCATAAGATGTGCGCCCAGGCGGCGACCCCGCCGCGGAGGTAGCCATGCCCGACAACGCCCGGTGGCGCCTGAGCCTGATGATGTTCCTCGAGTACGTCATCTGGGGGTCGTGGCTCCCGCTCCTGGCCCTCTACCTCTCGCGGTTCCTCTCCTTCTCCGGGAGCGAGATGGGCTGGATCTTCGCCACCCAGGCCATCGCCTCGGTGACGGCCGTCTTCGTCAGCGGCCAGGTGGCCGACCGCTACGTGTCCACGGAGCGCTTCCTGGCCG
>DAINRN010000543.1:0-1504 GCA_036741815.1 Acidobacteriota bacterium | reverse complement strand
TCGCGGCATCGGGCGTGCAGGTGATCTTCCGGACACTGAGCGACCCGGCGGCGAAGGGAGAGCGCTTCCTGGCCGCGAGCCACGTGGTGGGCGGGCTGGCCATGGTGACGCTGGCCTTCCAGAGATCGTTCTGGCCGTTCTTCGCGGCCATGCTCGTCTACTCCCTGGCCTACGTGCCGACCCTCTCCCTCACCAACTCGATCTGCTTCCATCACCTGAAGGACGCGCAGAAGGAGTTCGGCCGGGTCCGCCTGTGGGGGACGATCGGCTGGATCGCGGCCAGCTGGCCCTTCGTCGTCATCCTCAAGGGAAAGGAAGGCGCGGCCCTCGGATCCGCCCTGACCAGCATCTTCGTGGTTGCGGGGGTGGCCTCCTTCGCCCTGGCCGCGGTCTCGCTCATGCTGCCTCCCACGCCTCCCGCCCGGTCGGCGGGAGCGAAATACGCGCCGCTGGAGTCCATCCGACTGCTGCGGAACCCGACGGTCCTCGTGCTGTTCGTGGCGACCTTCCTGGACGCCCTCGTCCACCAGTGCTACTTCCAGTGGACGAGCCCGTTCCTCTCCGCGATCGGGATCCCCGAGAACATGATCATGCCCGCCATGAGCATCGGTCAGATCGCGGAGATCGCCACCATGGCCGGTCTCGGCTACTTCCTGGCCCGCCTCGGCTGGCGCTGGACGATGATCCTCGGGATCCTCGGCCACGTGGTCCGGTTCCTCGTGTACTCCCTGGGCGGGCCCGCCTGGCTGGTGGTGGGCAGCAACGTGGTCCATGGCTTCTGCTACGCGTTCTTCTTCGCCTCCGTCTACATCTTCGTGGACGAGTATTTCCCCAGGGACGCGCGCGCCAGCGCCCAGGGCCTCTTCAACTTCCTGATCCTCGGCCTGGGGCCCTTCGTGGGCAGCCTGCTCTGGGGCCGCCTGGGCGACGTCTACCGCACGCCGGCGGGGATCGACTTCTCGAAGCTGTTCCTGGTGCCGGCGGCGCTGGGGCTCGTGGCCGCAGTGGTCCTGCTCGTGGGCTTCAAGCCGGCCCGGCCCGCGCCGGTGGCGGCCCGGGCCGCCTGAGTCTCGGAGGTGATCGCCATGACGCGGAGGGAGCGCCTGGGCGTCGGGTTCATCGGCAGCGGGTTCAACGCCCGGTTCCACATCCGGTCGTGGGTGGGCGTCCGCGACGCCGACGTGCGCGGGGTGTGGAGCCCCCACCGGGAGCGGGCGGAGGAGGCGGCGGCCCTGGCACGCTCGCTGCGGGTGGGCGAGGCGCGGGCCTTCGCGTCCATCGAGGAGATGGTGGCCGCGCCCGAGATCGACTGCGTTTGGGTCTGCGGGCCGAACCACGCGCGCATCGACAACATGGAGCGCATCGCGGCCGCCCGCGGCCGCGGCGCCGAGCTGGTCGGCATCGCCTGCGAGAAGCCGCTGGCCCGCAACGTGGGCGAGGCCCTGCGCGTGGTGGAGCTGGTGGAGAAGGCCGGCGTCCTCCACGGCTACCTGGAGAACCAGCT
>DAINRN010000542.1:0-2795 GCA_036741815.1 Acidobacteriota bacterium | reverse complement strand
CCCCGACACGGGCGTCGAAGACCTGAAGTAACACTTGACATAGGCGTTGTAAGTGGCCACTCTATAAGTAGTTTTTATGGAGACGCCTATGGGTTGCTCACGACGATCGTCGTCCCGCCGTGCCGCCGTTTGCGGCGTCGTCCTGGTCGTGGCAGTCGCGGGCTGCCGGTTCATCGACCCTACGGCCGAGACGGACAAGCCTCTCGCCATCCAGCGTTTCATCGCGTTCCCTGCCGAGGTCGAGCCGGGCACGGCCACCACGCTGTCCTGGGCCGTGGAGGGCGCGGAGTCGGTGGAGCTGGACAACGGCATCGGCCTCGTGCCGGCGAACGGGTCGCGCACGGTGAAGCCGAACGCCAGCACGACGTACCTGCTCGTGGCCGTGGCCGGCACGTCTCTCGCCACCGCGTCGATACGCGTGGAGGTCGGGACGTCGAGCGCGAATCCGTCGCCCAGTCCCTCGCCCTCGCCGGGCTAGCGTCCGACCGGCGCGCCGCGGACCGCGCGGCCTCGGGTTATCATCCCGTCGTGCAGGAGCGTCTGCAGAAGATCCTGTCGCGCGCGGGGATCGCGTCGCGCCGCGGCGCGGAGAAGGTGATCGCGGAGGGACGCGTCACCAAGAACGGCGAGACCGTCACCGAGCCGGGGACGAAGGCCGACCTCGCCGAGGACGACGTGCGCGTGGACGGCGTCCGCGTGCGCGCCCCCCGCCAGGCGGTGTACCTCGCCCTGAACAAGCCGAAGGGCGTGGTGACGACGCGCCACGATCCCGAGGGACGCACGACGGTGATGGAGCTCGTGCCGGCGGTGGCCGGCCTCTTCCCCGTGGGCCGGCTCGACGTCACCACAGAAGGGCTCATCCTGCTCACCAACGACGGCGCCTTCGCCGAGCGCGTGTCCCATCCGCGCTACGAGGTCCCCCGCGTCTACCAGGCCAAGGTCCGCCGGGTGCCCGCGCCCGAGACCCTGGCCCGGCTCCGCCGCGGCGTGCGCGTGGAAGGGGAGCGCATGGTGGTGGACGAGGTCCGCGTGCTGGAGGCGTCCAACAACTCCTGGCTGGAGCTGGTGCTCCACGAGGGCAAGCACCACGAGGTGCGGCGGCTGCTGGAGGCCGTGGGCCATCCCGTGTCCAAGCTGCGACGGGTGGCGCTGGGCCCGGTGACCACGCGCGGGCTGGAGCCGGGCGAGTTCCGCCACCTCACGGAGCGAGAGGTGAAGGCGCTGCGGACGGGCCGCGAGCCCCGCCGCCAGCCACGCCGCGAGCCCCGCCGTCCGGCCCGGCCCCGGGGAGCGCACCCCGCGCGCGGGCCCGCCCGGTGACGGCTCCTCCGCGGACGCCGCTCCGCCCGGCGCACCTCGAGGGGCTGGACCGCTACGAGCCGGGCCTCTCACTCGAGCAGGCCACGCGCGAGTCCGGGCTGCACGAGGTCGTGAAGCTCGCCTCCAACGAGAACCCGCTGGGCGCGTCGCCCCGCGCGATGGAGGCCGTGCGCTCCGCCCTGGCCCGCATCCCTCGCTATCCCGACGGCCCCGCCACCGCGCTGCGCGAGGTGCTGGCCCGCGGCCTGGGCGTCGCCGCGTCCCAGGTGGTGATCGGCAACGGATCCACCGAGCTCATCGACCTCTTCGCGCGCGCCTTCCTCGGCCCCGAGGACAACGCGGTCATCTCCGAAGGGGCCTTCGCCCGCTTCGCCCAGGTGGTGCGGGCGCGCAACGGGCGGGCGCGGCTGGTCCCCATGCGCGACCTCACCCACGACCTCGCGGCCATGCGCGCGGCCGTGGACGCGCGCACCCGGCTCGTCTACGTGGCCAATCCCAACAACCCCACGGGGACCTGGAACCGCAGGCGCGAGCTCGAAGCGCTTCTGGCGGACCTTCCTCCCCAGGTCCTGCTCGTCCTCGACGAGGCCTACTTCGAGTACGCCGAAGACCCGGACTACCCGGACGGGTTGCGCTGGGTCCGCGAGGGGCGGCCCGTGGCGGTCCTGCGCACCTTCTCCAAGGTCCACGGCCTCGCCGGTCTGCGCGTGGGCTACGCCGTGGCCGCCGCGGAGGTGCTGGAGGCCGTGGACGTGGTGCGCGAGCCGTTCAACAGCAACGTGCTGGGCCAGGCCGCCGCCCTGGCCGCGCTCGAGGACACCGCGCATGTGCGGCGCACCGTGGAGATGAACCGCTCCGAGCGGGAGCGGGTGGCGCGAGGCCTGCGCGAGCGAGGCCTCGTCGTGCTGCCCAGCCTGGCGAACTTCCTCTTCGTGGACGTGCGGCGCGACGCGGCCGCGGTCTACGGGGACCTCGTGGCCCAGGGCGTCATCGTGCGCCCGCTGCGAGCGTACGGCTTCGAGACCGCGCTGCGCGTGTCCATCGGCTTGCCCGAGGAGAACACCCGGCTGTTCCAGGCGTTGGACGCGGTCCTGGCGCCAGCGCCGCGGCGTTGAGCGGTCCCCCGCCCGCGCGTTCCCGCGGCCTCGTCATCGCCATCGACGGGCCTTCGGGAGCGGGGAAGTCCACCGCCGGCCGTCTCCTCGCGGGCCGCCTCGGCTACGTCTTCCTGGACACGGGCGCCATGTACCGGACGGTGGCCCTCCAGGCCCTGCGGCGCGGCGTCGCCCTGGACGATGCCGCGGCGCTCGCCGCGCTGGCCCGCGCGGCGCGCATCGACCTCGCGCCCCGCGGCGACGTGTCGCTGGACGGCGAGGACGTCACCGCGGCCATCCGGACTCGTGAGGTCAGCGCGGCGGCCTCCCGCGTCTCCGTGCACGGGGAGGTCCGGCGGGAGATGGTGGCCCGCCAGCGCG
>DAINRN010000541.1:0-2801 GCA_036741815.1 Acidobacteriota bacterium | reverse complement strand
GATCTGGGTCTCGAGCCGGGCGGGATCGAGGCGGAGCAGCATGTCGGAGCTCCAGCCGCCGCCGCGGATGAGGACCGGCTGGCCGTTCACCTTGAACAGGCGGTGCCCTTCGGCGGTCAGCTCCGAGGTCATCTCCTGGATGCCGAACCGGACGTCCTGGCGGTCGGAGGACGCGCCGCCGGCCTCCAGCGCCAGCGCCAGCGTGTACAGGTCCTGGCCGCCCAGACGATGCGGCCACCAGACGCGCGGCCTGCTCACGCTCAACGCCGGGACCTCGGCGGGCGTGAAGGTCACGGTGGTGCGCTGCTGCGGCCCCAGCTCTACGGCACGTGAGAAGTGGATCTCGTCGATGCGGCCGTCGAGCGTCCCCTTCACGAGTTGGTCGGTGGTGTTCCAGACCTCGACCGAGACCGTGAGGTCCGCCTTCTCCAGCGACGGAAGGTCAAGCCGGCTGGTGACCAGCGGGTTCCGCAACGCGAGCGGCCCGCTGTCCGTGAGGTACACGCGTCCCCACAACCCCATGTTCTTGTCCGGCGGCATGGGGTTCCAGTCCACCCAGTTGAAGGCCAGCTCGGTCGGCTCGGGGGCGAAGACCTCCACGGCCAGCGCGTTGCGGGCCCCCGCCTTGGCGGCCTTGGTGACGTCCAGGTCGTGACGGCGGAAGGCCCCCACAACGTCCTTGGCCGCCGCGATCTTCTCGCCGTTCAACCACACGTTCGCGCGGTAGTTCACCCCGTCGAGATGCAGCCGCAGGCTCCGTCCGCCGAGGGATGCGGGCAGGTCGAACTCGGTGCGGTACCACCAGGGACGCCGGAACGGGCTGTCCTCGGGCATGGGCACGTGCGAGAAGTTCTGCGCGATGGGATACGTGGCGCCCGGGATCGTGCGGAGGTTCATCCCGAAGCTGGGGTCGGCGTACGTCCCGTCCGTCACCAACGCCCCGACGACGGTGCCCGGCACCGTCGCGGCATGCCAGCCGGCGGTGGCGTATCCGGGCGTGGAGAGCGCCTTGCCGTCGGCGCTCTCCGACGACTGTAGCCGCCAACCGGCGTCCAGCGACACCCGGCCGGCGGCCTCCGCCGCCGCGGACGGCGGCCGCACCGCGCACACCGACAGCACGCAGACCCACGACCACCGCCGCGTCCATTCCCTCATGAGCCCTCCGGTTCGCCCGCGCGCGGAGGGTAATCGCAACGCGGGCGTCGTTCAACACTTTTTTAAAACCCTTTACTATGGATATGCATTGCAGTATGGTTTCGCACCTCGTGAGCGGCGCCAGCACCACCCCCGGCGCGGCCGCGGCGGAGGCCCCGCGCCTCCGCCGGACGCTGACCCTCTGGGACCTCGTCTTCTACGGCATCGTCCTCATCCAGCCGGTGGCGCCCATGGGGATCTACGGCGTGGTGAGCCAGGAGGCCCGTGGCCACGTGGTGACCACGATCCTCATCGGCATGTTCGCCATGCTCCTCACCGCACTGAGCTACGGCCGCATGGCGGCGGCCTACCCGAGCGCCGGATCCGCCTTCACGTACGTCGGCCAGGAGCTCCACCCCAGCCTGGGCTACGTCACGGGCTGGAGCATGGTCATGGACTACGTGCTGAACCCGATCATCTGCACGATCTGGTGCAGCAAGGCGGCCATGAACTTCCTGCCCGGGACGCCCTACGCGATGTGGATCGTGTTCTTCGCGGTCATGTTCACCGTCATGAACCTCCGCGGGATCAAGTCCAGCGCCCGCACCAACGAGGTGCTGGCGGTGGCCATGTTCATCGTGGTGATCCTCTTCCTGGTCTCCGCGGTCCGGTACCTCACAGGCGTCCACCTCGGCCGCGCGGAGCTCATCCGGCCCTTCTACGACCCGGCCACGTTCTCCCTGCCCGTCGTCCTCACCGGGGCTTCCATCGCCTCCCTGACCTACATCGGCTTCGACGGCATCTCCACGCTGTCGGAGGAGGTCGAGAACCCGAGACGCAACGTCCTGCTGGCCACAGTCCTCACGTGCCTGATCACGGGTGTCCTGGCTTCCATCGAGGTCTATGCGGCCCAGCTCATCTGGGGCGACTGGAAGGGGTTCCCCGACGTGGACACCGCCTTCGTGCACGTGGCGGGGAAGGCCGGCGGCAACGTGATGTTCGTCGTCCTGAACACGACGCTGCTCGTGGCCAACTTCGGCTCGGGATCCAGCGCCCACCTGGGAGCCGCGCGGCTCCTCTACGGGATGGGACGCAGCGACGCGCTGCCCCGGCGGTTCTTCGGGGCGGTGGACGCGCGCCGGGGCGTGCCGCGCAACAACGTGCTGCTGGTGGGCCTGATCGCGCTCGTGGGGGGCCTCTTGCTGAGCTACCAGCTCGGCGCGGAGATGTTGAACTTCGGGGCCTTCATCGCCTTCACGGGCGTGAACCTGGCCGCCTTCACCCACTACTGGGTGCGCAGCTCGGAAAGGCGCGTGAGCAACTTCGTCTTGCCGCTGCTCGGGGCCCTCATCTGCCTCTACCTCTGGTTCAGCCTCCGCCTGCCGGCCAAGGTGGCCGGCGGGGTCTGGCTGGCCGCGGGCGTCCTCTACGGAGCGATCCGGACCCGGGGCTTCCGCCGCCAGATCTCTTTCGACGCGCCGCCGGAATGAGCGCGCCATGAAGCGGCCGGTGGCGTCTCGGGCGAGGGCGGACGTGAGCGGTGGCAATGCAGCGGACCTGCGGCGGCTGAACCTGGAGCGGCTGCTGGGGGTGGTGATGGACCACCCGGCTACCTTCACGCGCGCGGAGCTGATCGAAGCGACCGGCCTCTCCGCTCCCACCGTCGG
>DAINRN010000540.1:0-2807 GCA_036741815.1 Acidobacteriota bacterium | reverse complement strand
GCGACATGCTGCCCTTCCTGCTGATCGCCGGGAACCTGCACCTCCGACTCGAGGGCGCCCTTCGAGGTGAGGACCAGGATGCGGTCCGACTTTTCGGTCAGGACAAGGATGCGGTCGAGGGACGGGACCCAGGTCACCGCCGTCAGGTCCTCGTGCGGCTCGAGCGGGAAGCGCGCCACCACCGCCTCCGCGCCCAGCCTGCCGGGCGGCGAGGCGGGGTCGCACACCAGGGCCACCACCATGGCCGGCGTCCGCTGGTGCGCGAGGTAGAAGACGCCGCCGCCGCGACGGCCGCGCTCGGCACGGAAGGTGATGCCCTCGAAGCCCTGGTTCTTGTCGCCCGGCTCCTCGCCCAGGATGGCGGCCGTGTCCATCGTCCAGCGCTTCTTCTCCTGACGGGCCGCGGGGTCGTAGAGGATCAGCTCCCCGCTCTTCTCCGAGAGGAGGACGAGGTCGCCGCTGGGCGCGTGCACCGTGACGTCCTCGAGGTTGCCGTGGACGCCGCGGGCGTCGATCCGGCGCCCGTCCCCGTCCAGCTCCGAGAGCGTGCCCTCGTCCCCCACCACGAACAGGTGGCCGGAGCCGGGATGGAACACGACGCCCGACGGCTCCTGCACCCCCAGGTCGGCCACGCGCTGCGGCGCGGCGAAGACCTCCGCGGCCTTCGTCTCTTCCTTCGTCTGGCTCACGCCGCCCAGGAAGGCATGCTTCTTCAGCCGGAGCTTCTCGCCCTTGTTGTGGAAGATGAAGGCCGTCCCCACCAGGAGCAGCGCCACCGCGAAGACGACCATCAGCTGGAGCCCGCGATACAGGCGGTCGAGGGCCGCGTACTTGGCGCGGATGATGGCCGACAGCGCGTGGAGCTGAACCGCCACCTCGTTGTTGAGCTGTCCGATGCGGACGTCCCGCCACGCCTGCCGGTACGCCTCCATGTCCCGGTTGAGGACGTCCGCGTAGAAGCGCAGGCCCAGCGGGTATTCCTCGTACCCCCCGGTGTCCGCCGAGTAATGGACGTAGGGCTGGGCCCGGCGCGGGCGGAGGGACTCGATGGCCTGGATGAGGTTGTAGATGGCGAGCACGGCGTAGACCCCGGCCATGAGCAACATGGCGAGCCGGAACCTCTCCGGGATGTTGTCGAACACGTCGGTGCTCGCGCCGAGGGCGTAGAGGAACACGTTCAGGGCGCCGGAGATGATGAGCGCGAAACGGGCCTTGTGGTCGCCGAGGTCCACGAGCTCCTGGGCCTCGTCGAGGGCGTCGGTCAGGGCCCGGTACTTCTCCCAAGAGTCCAGCGGGCGGTGAACGTCCTTGAGCAGCTTCTTCTGCTTCTTCCCCAGCTTGCGCGCCACCTTGAGGGAGGCGGACTTGTCGACGGGGACGAGCTTCCGCGTGGGCGGGGCCGTCTGCCCCGGGGACTCCACGCCGGGGGCCGCCACCTCCCCGCCGTTCGCGGCGCGGGTGTCCGTGTTGTTGGATCGATCGCCGTTTCTCAACGGATCTCACTCATAAAAAAAGTATACCCTCTGCTCGGCGACCCACCTTCCCATCGCCTCACATTGGGCCTGGCCTCCCTGCACCCCACCAGGTGCTACAGTGCCGCCCGATGAGCGGCCGAGGCCTCCCGCCAACGGAGATCGACCTTGCGGGCGGGCTGCGCCGCCTGGGCTACGAGTCCTTCCGTCCGGGGCAGCGCGAGGCGATCGAGACGCTGATGGCGGCGGGACGGATCCTGCTGGTGGCCCCCACCGGCGGGGGCAAGAGCCTGACCTATCAGCTCCCCGCCCTGTCGCTCGGGGGCACCACGCTCGTGATCTCGCCGCTGGTGGCGTTGATGAACGACCAGGTCAGGGCCCTCGAAGCGCGCGGCGTGAGCGCGACCTTCCTGGCCTCCACCCTGGACGGCACGGAGGTCCGCCGCCGCATGGCGCGCCTGGCCGCGGGAGAGTACTCGCTCGTCTACGTGGCGCCGGAGCGGCTCGCCTTCGCGGGCTTCCGCTCGCTGATCCGTGACCTTGCCGTCCCGCTGGTCGCCGTGGACGAGGCGCACTGCATCAGCGAATGGGGGCACGACTTCCGGCCGGAGTACCTCGACATCGGCGGCCTCCTCGCCGAGATGCCCGCCGCGCGCGTCCTGGCCTGCACCGCCACCGCGACCCCGGTCGTGCGCGACGAAATCCTGGTGCGGCTCGGCCTTCCTGCGGACACGCCCCAGCACGTGCGCGGCTTCGCCCGCCCGAACCTCCGCCTGCGAGCGATGGAGGTAGACGACGCGCGCCAGCGCCACGCCCAGGTCGACGCGCTGCTGCACGAGGCGCTGGGCGGGCCGCGGCGCAAGGCGGGCGTGGCCATCGTCTACGCGCCCACGCGCCGGGGCGCCGAGGAGGAAGGCGCGCGCCTCACGGGCTGCGGGTGGACGGCCGCGGTCTACCACGCGGGGCTGGGAGCGGAGGCGCGCGAGAGGTCGCAGCGCGCCTTCCTCGCCGGCGCCGTCGAGATCATGGTCGCCACCAACGCGTTCGGCATGGGCATCGACCGGCCCGACGTGCGCGCGGTGGTGCACCTCGGTCCGCCGGGATCCATCGAGGCCTACTACCAGGAGGTCGGACGCGCCGGACGCGACGGATCGCCCGCCTGGGGCCTGCTCCTCATCTCCCCGGCCGATCTGCCGCGGCGCCGGCGCCTGCTCGAGAGCGACGCACCCGGCGAAGCCGTGCTGGCCCACAAGTGGGGGCTCTTCCTCGAGCTGATGCGATGGGCCGAAGGCGGGAGCTGCCGCCACGACGCCATCCTCCGTTACTTCGGAGACG